>DASSJA010000228.1:0-12905 GCA_035691445.1 Burkholderiales bacterium
GTCGCGGAGTCCGATCTCGAGGCCTACGCCCAGGCAAGGAAATTCCCGATCATCCCCTGCGACCTGTGCGGCTCGCAGCCGATGCTGCAGCGAAAGCAGGTGAAGGAAATGCTGCGCGAATGGGAAAGACGCCACCCCGGGCGCATCGACTCGATGTTCCGCGCGCTTTCCAATCTCGTGCCTTCCCACTTGATGGACCGGCAGCTTTTCGATTTTGCGGCCGTCCGCGCGACCGGAAAGACGTCGGGCAAGGACGACAAGGCGTTCGACTAGAAACGCTGAAGGGAATGTTGCAGTTCCGTCGCTGCGGGGCGACGCAAACCCCGTCCTTCGGCCCGGTGGAACGAAATGAAGCCGTCACGCTCTATCTGTAAAACGGGCCATGAAAGATCAATGAGGCGCCGCGTGGGCATCGTCAGCTTTCTCCTGGTCGCGACCGCGTTCGCGCTCGCCGCCGCCATGGTGGGCCGGGTCACCGCGCGGGACTGGCGCACCGCCAGCCAGGAGCCGGTGGGCCTCGCCCCCGATCCGTCGACGCACCGCGAGGCGATCGTCCAGGTGTACGCCGCGCGCGTCATCGGCTGGCGTGGCGTCTTCGGCGTGCACACATGGGTAGCGGTGAAACCCGTCGCCGCGAAGCAGTACACCGTATACGAGATCATCGGCTGGAGGCTGCGCTTCCAGGATTCGGCTCTCGCGATCCGGCATCGCGCTCCCGACGCCCGCTGGTTCGGCAACGCGCCCGAGCTGATCGCCGAAAAGCGCGGGTCGGTCGCCGAGGATTTGATTCCGCGGATCGACCGGGCTGCGCGCGCGTATCCCTGGTCGGGTGAGTACACCATGTGGCCCGGGCCGAACTCCAACACCTTCACCGCCTGGGTGCTGCGCGCGGTGCCCGAGCTCGAGGCCGACCTCCCGCCGACCGCGATCGGGAAGGACTACACCGGCAAGAAGCTGCTCACCTCCGCACCGAGCGGCAGGGGGTTCCAGTTCTCGCTCTTCGGCCTGGCGGGAATCACCGCAAGCGGCGTCGAGGGGCTCGAACTAAACCTGCTGGGGCTGACATTCGGGATCAATCCCTTCGACCCGGCGCTGAAGCTGCCGCTCGTCGGACGCGTCGGCCCGTCGCGCAACGCCACAGTCGGGGCCGACGAGACGGTCGGCCAGCACTCGAGCTAGCCTCTCCCAGGGCAGCTACTACAATGCGGGCGTGAAGCCCGATCCCGACGCCACCCGCGAAGTGCTGCTCGTCGGCAGCGTGGGTCTGAAGGACAGCGAGGAGGTTTTTCGCACGGTCGGACCCCTGCTCGGGTCGCGCATGAGGCGCATGCCGGACGGCGAGACCGGGCCGCGCACGTCCTGGGTCGCTCGCCTGCGCTTCGCGCTGGAAAACAACCCCGCGTTCGAGGACGATCCGAAGGAGGTGGCGGCGGGAGGGCGGATCACCCATCCGACCGAGGGCACGCGCACCTGGAGGGGGAGCGCGATCGTGCCGCAGGGCGCTCCACCGCCACCGCGTCTCCGCCTGAGGGCGGGCGCGAGGCCGGAGGACGTGCGCATAGGCGGCCTGGGCTACCCTCGGGCGGCCATCGACTCCTACCGCCTTCTTCGCCGGCTGCGCGAGGAAGGCGTGGTCCAGAAGCACCTTCGTTTCCAGGTCTCGTTGCCTACGACTGCGGCGTTTCTGAACGCGCACGTCGTCTACGAGCATCACGCGATCGTGGAGCCGATCTACCGCGAGCGCCTGCTATCCGAGGTCGACGAGATTCTTTCGGCCGTTCCGCACGGCGATCTCGCCCTGCAATGGGACGTCTCCACCGAGATGGGCCAATGGGAAGGGGTGAGGCACGCGCATTTCGCCGACGTGAAGCCCGGGGTCATAGAGCGGCTCGCGCTGCACTGCAACCATGTGCCCCCCGGTGTCGAGCTTGGGGTGCATCTTTGCTACGGCAGCTACGGCGGTCGCCACTGGAAAGAGCCGGAGAGCACCGCTAACATGGTGCAGGTTCACAACCGGCTGATCGGGAAGCTGCACCGGCCGATCGACTATATTCACATGCCGGTGCCAGCCGATCGCGGCGACGACGCCTATTTCCGACCGCTGGCGCAATTGAAGCTTGCCCGGGAGACGAAGCTCTTTCTCGGACTGGTGCACGACTCGGACGGTGTCGAGGGTACGAGGAAGCGAATTGCAGTCGCCGCGAAATACGCGCGCGACTTCGGGGTTGCAACAGAATGCGGTTTCGGGCGGCGGCCGCCGGAAACGATTCCGAACCTGCTGCGGGTGCACGCCGAGCTTTGATCGATTGGGAGGGGAGATGAACCGCTTCGCACTTTTCCTGTCGCTCAGCGCGACCGCCTGGTCCGGGGCCGCCATCCCCCAGGCCTGGCCGCAGAAGCCGGTGCGGGTTCTCGTGGGACTCGCTCCGGGCGGCAATCCGGACACGCTGGCGCGAATGCTTGCGGCGAAGTGGACCGCGGCCCTGGGCCAGCAGTTCGTGGTCGAGAACCGGCCCGGGGCGGGCAGCACGGTCGCAGCCGACATCGCCGCGAAGTCGCCGCCCGACGGCTACACGGTCCTCATCAGCGACTCGAGCGTTGTGACCACCGCGCCCCACCTGTTCAAGTCGCTACCCTACGATCCCTTTCGCGATCTCCAGCCGGTGTCGCTCGCCGTGGTGGTCCCGATGTGGCTGGTCGCGCACCCGTCGGTGCAGGCGAGCTCGATCCAGGAATTGGTCGCGCTCGCCCGATCGAGGAAGGAACCCATGCCATACGCGTCCTCCGGCAACGGGTCGATCCATCAGATCACGATGGAGCTGTTCAAAGCCGACATGCACGTCGACTTCACCCATGTGCCATTCAAAGGCGCCGGCCAGTCGGTGCCCGCGATGATGGCGGGCGACGTGCTGCTCGGGTTTGTCGGCTACCCTGCGGCGGCGAGCGCCATGAAGACGGGAAGGCTGCGCGTGCTCGCCTTCAGCATGGCCAGGCGCTCGAAACTCACTCCCGAAGTGCCTACGGTCGCCGAAACCGTCGATCCCGGCTTCGACATGGCGGCGCCCCTGGGCGTGTTCGTCGCCGCGCGAACGCCGCGTGATGTCGTCGGGCGGCTCAACCGCGCGGTGATCGACGCAGTGAAGGCCCCGGACGTGGTCGAGCGCATGGGGGCGATCGGCATGGAGCCCGCCGGATCGGCTCCCGAGCAATACGAAAAGATGCTGCGAGCGGAGTACGAGCGATTCGGGACCCTGATCAAGCGCATCGGCTTGCAGGTCGAATAGGGAGGCGCATGAATTCTCGTCGTCGCGGGATAGTCGTAAAGGTCTATTTGTCAATCCAGGTTTGACATGCTAGTGTTCGGTGCATGAGTTGCGCCGCCCGCCTGATCGAAATCTTCGGTAGCCAAGCGGAAGTGGCGCGCGCGTTCCGCCTCGACCGCGCGGTGGTCAACAACTGGGTCAAGTCCGGCTACGTGCCGGCGCGCTGGGCGATGGAAGTCGAGCACGTCACCGACGGCAGGATCGCTGCGCTCGAAGTGTTGAATGAAGCCCACGCCAAGAAGCCGGTGAAGGTCAAATCGCGCCCCGACGGTCACTTGTTCGGGTCGCCTCTCTCGGGAAAGGAAGCCATGGACGATTTCGCCCCCGCCAAACGCATCAGCTCGTTCCACCCGCCGCAGCGCACGCTCATGGGCCCGGGACCGACCGAGATTCACCCGCGCGTGCTCACCACCATGAGCCAGCCGGCGATCGGATATCTCGATCCGGTCTTCGTCGAGATGATGGAAGAGCTCAAGGGGCTCCTGCGCTACGTGTACCAGACCAGGAACCCGCTGACCTTCCCGATCTCCGGGCCCGGCTCGGTCGGCATGGAGTACTGCTTCGTCAATCTGGTCGCACCCGGCGACAAGGTGATCGTGTGCAGGAACGGCGTGTTCGGCGGCCGCATGATCGAGAACGTCGAGCGCGCAGGCGGGAGGGCCGTTGTGGTCGAGGACGAATGGGGTTCGCCGGTCGATCCGCAGAAGCTCGAGGACGCGCTCAAGAAAAACCGCGACGTGCGGGTCATCGCGTTCGTTCACGGCGAGACCTCCACCGGCGTGCAGTCGGATGCGCAGGCGCTGGTCAAGATCGCGCACAAGTACGATGCGCTCGCCATCGTCGACGCGGTGACCACGCTCGGCGGCTCGCCGGTGCGCGTGGACGAGTGGGAGATTGACGCGATCTACTCGGCAAGCCAGAAGTGCCTGTCGTGCACCCCGGGTCTGTCGCCGGTGTCTTTCTCCGAGCGCGTGGTCGACTACGTCAAGGCGCGCAAGGACAAGATCCACTCTTGGTTCATGGACATGAACCTGCTGCTCGGCTACTGGGGCGCGACCACGCGCACTTACCACCACACCGCGCCGACCAACTCGCTCTTCGGCCTGCACGAGGCGCTCCTGCTTCTGCGCGAGGAGGGGATGGAGAACGCCTGGGCGCGGCACCAGCGCCACCACAACGCGCTCAAGGCGGGTCTCGAGGCGATGGGCCTCGAGTTCCTCGTGAGCGAGAAATACCAGCTGCCGCAGATGAACGCAGTGCGCTGTCCGGAAGGGGTGAACGAGGCCGAGGTGAGAAAAACCCTGCTCAACGAGTTCAGCATCGAGATCGGGGCGGGCCTGGGACCTCTCGCCGGAAAGATCTGGCGCATCGGCATCATGGGCTATTCCTGCCGCCCGGACAACGTCATGCTTTGCCTGTCGGCGCTCGGTTCGGTTCTCTCCGACATGGGGATGTCGGTCCACGTCGGGGACGCCGAGGCCGCCGCGCACGGAGCCTACGCTTCCATGCACGCCAAGGCCGCGCAGCAAAAGCAGAAAACCCGCGCCGCGGCCTGACGCACCCTGTAGTTCGTATACGACAGAAGCCCTGTGTTGAGCGGGGCTTGCTTTTTCTTGAGCAACTGCTCATAATGCGTGAGCGTTCGCTCAACCCCGTCCTACTTCCCGACCTGCACGCGTGGCCAAGTCCGCATCCCGTTCCCTTTCCCGTTCTCCCTCGCCCGACCAGAAAGAGCGGCTGCTCGCCGCGACCGGGCGGCTGCTTTCCTCGCGGGGACTGGGCTGCGTCAGCACGCGCGACATCGCGCGAGCCGCAAACGTAGCCGAAGGCGCCCTCTACCATCACTTCGGCGACAAGGCCGAGCTGATCCTGGCGGTGGTGCTGCACCAGGTGGGCGACTTTCCCGAAGTGCTGCACAGCCTTCCCCTGCAGGTGGGCCAGCACACGGTACAGAAAAACCTCGAGCACGTGCTCGAGAGCGCGTTCGCGTTTCATCATCGGATCACACCGCTCGTGTGCTCGCTTTTCGCCGACCAGGAGCTGCTCGTCAAGGTGCGCGGCATGATGAACGAGCGTTCCATGGGGCCCGGGCGAGCGGCTTTCGCGATCGCCGCCTACCTGCGCGCGGAGCAGCAGCTCGGCCGCGTCGCGGCTTCTGTCGCCCCGGAAACGGTCGCCGAGCTGATGATGGCGGTGAGCTTCAACGCAGCCCTGTGCGATCAGTTCTTTTGCGGCGGCTTGGAGGCCAGAGGAAAAGCGCGTCAGCGGCTGCGCGAAGCGGTCCGCGCGCTGATGATCGGGCTTCAGCCGGCGAACGGGGAAGACCGGACCGCGGTGAAAGGAGCAAGGAAATGAGCCGGGCTCGCATTGCGGTGGCAGTCGCAACGGCAGCGCTGCTCACCGCCTGTGCGGTCGGGCCCGACTACCTCGCGCCAGAGCCTCCCAAGCCGGGCATCTACACGGAAAAGCCGCAGCCCGAGCGCACCGATTCGGCTCCGGTGCAAGGCGGCGAGGCGCAGCGTTTCGAGGTGGGCGCAAAAATCTCCGCGGACTGGTGGACGCTCTTCGGCTCCCCCGAGCTCGACGCGCTCATCAAGGCAGCGCTCAGCAGCCATCCGACGCTCGCCGCGGCGCAGGCGGCGCTGCGCCAGGCCGAGGAGAACCTGAACGCGCAGTACGCCGTGCTCTATCCCAGCGTCGACGCGGGGCTCGGCGCCAAGCGCCAGCGGACCACCGGCACCTCCTTCGGGATACCCACGATTCCCTCGAACGTGTTCAATCTGTACAACGCGTCGGTGAACGTGTCCTACGCGATCGACGTGGCGGGCGGCGCGCGCCGCGAGCTCGAAGCCCTCCGAGCCGGCGTCGAATTCCAGCGCCTGCAGCTCGAAGCGGCCTACCTTTCGCTCGCGGGGAACATCGCGACCACCGCGTTTCGCGAAGCATCGCTGCGCGAGCAGATCCGCGCGACGCGCGAAATCGTCGAGTCTCTGGACCGCCAGGTGCAGCTGGCCGAGAAGCAGTTTGCCCTCGGCGCGATTTCCCGCTCGGACGTCCTCGCTCAGCGGGCGCAGCTCGCGCAAACGCGCGCGAATCTGCCGCCGCTCGAGAAGGCTCTCGCGCAGACGCGCAACCAGCTTGCCGTGCTCGTCGGCAGATTCCCCGCCGAGGCGCACCTCCCCGAGCTCAATCTCTCCACGTTCCGGCTGCCGCAATCGCTTCCGGTCAGCCTGCCCTCGGACCTCGTTCGGCAGCGGCCGGACATCCGTGCCGCGGAAACCGTGCTGCACCAGACCAACGCCCAGATCGGCGTCGCCCAGGCGCTCATGTTTCCGCAGCTGACTCTGAGCGGAAGCTACGGCTTTGCGTCCACGAGCACGGGCGGCCTCTTCGATCCCGGCAAGCAGCTGTGGAGCATCGGTGCGAGCCTGCTCCAGCCGATTTTTCACGCGGGCCAGCTCCAGGCGAGAAAACGCGGCGCGATCGCGGCCTACGACCAGGCTTTCGCCCAGTATCAGGAGACCGTGCTCACCGCGTTCCAGAACGTCGCCGACGTGCTGTTGGCACTCGAGTTCGACGCTGCGACCCTCAAGGCGCAGTCCGAGGCCGAGGCGGCCGCCCGCGAAAGCCTCGAAGTAACGCTGGGTCAGCTCAAATTCGGCGCGGCGAATTACGTCACGCTTCTGAACGCGCAGCGGCAGTATGAGCAGGCGAAGATCGGCCTGGTCCAGGCGCAGGCGGCCCGCTACGCGGATACGGCAGCGCTGTTCCAGGCGCTGGGCGGCGGGTGGTGGAATCGCGCCCAGTCGGCGGACGCCACGCCGGCGATCCTCACCCACTGAGCCGTCAGAAAGAGTTCAAGGAGTCGAAACTCATGATCAAACGCATGCTCATCATGCTCGCAGTCGTTGCGGTCCTCTTCGGCGGGCTGTTCGGTTTCAAGGCTTTCCTCGGAGGTGTCATACGCAAGAGCATCTCTGCGCAAGGCATTCCGCCCCAGACCGTTTCCACCGCCAAGGCGCAATTCACGGAATGGCAGGGTGAGTTCCAGGCGGTCGGAACGCTCCGCGCGGTGCGCGGCGCGGACCTCGCCTCGGAAGTGCCTGGGGTGATTACCGCGATCCAGTTCCAGTCCGGGCAGGAGATCGAGGCGGGCGCGCCGCTGGTGCAGCTCAACAACGAGTCCGACCTCGCGAGGTTGCGGTCGCTGGCGGCGGCCGCCGAGCTCGCCGAAACCATCTATGAGCGCGACAAGAAGCAGCTGGAAATCCAGGCGGTCAGTCAGGCCGTGGTGGACGCTGATGCCGCGAGCCTCAAGAGCGCCAGAGCGCAGGTGGCCGAGCAGCAGGCGCTCGTGAACAAGAAGCTGGTGCGCGCGCCCTTCTCGGGACGGCTCGGAATACGTGCGGTCGACATCGGTCAATATGTGAATGCAGGAGTGAAGCTCGTGACGCTGCAGGCCCTCGACCCGGTTTACGTCGATTTCTTCGCCCCGCAGAAATCGCTGGAGAAAATCGCTATCAAGCAAAAAGTGACGCTCAAGGTCGACGCTTTCCCCGGTCAGCAGTTCTCCGGGGAGATCAGCTCGATAGATCCGAGGCTGGATCCGGCAACGCGCAACATCCAGGTGCGCGCGACCGTGCGGAACCCGAAACACAGTCTGCTTCCCGGGATGTTCGCCACCGTGGTGCTCGCCGCGGGCGGGCGGCAGCGTTACCTCACGCTCCCGCAGACGGCGGTCTCCTACAATCCTTACGGAGACACCGTGTTCGTCGTCGAAGAGAACAAGGGAAAGGATGAGAAGGTCGCCCGCGTCGCGCAACAGAAGTTCGTCACCACCGGCGAGACACGCGGCGACCAGGTTGCGATCCTTTCGGGAATCAAGGAGGGAGACACCGTCGTCACCGCCGGGCAGATCAAGCTGCGCTCGGGATTTCCCGTGATCGTCAACAATTCCATCCAGCCGACGAATGAAGCGGCGCCGCAGCCCAAGGACCAATAGGGGGCCGGATGAGGAAATTCACAGACATTTTCATCGAGCGGCCAGTCCTCGCGACGGTCGTGAGCCTGACGCTGCTCGTGCTCGGCTTGCGCTCGATCGGGCTCCTGCCGGTGCTGCAGTATCCCCGAACGCAGAACGCGGTCGTCACCGTCACCACGACCTACTTCGGCGCCGACCCGTCGCTGGTCGCCGGATTCATCACCACGCCGCTCGAGAACTCCATCGCGCAGGCGAACGGCATCGACTTCATGACCTCTTCGAGCCGGCAGAGCGTGAGCACGATCACAGCCTCCCTGCGGCTGAACTACGACGTGGACAAGGCCCTCACGGAGATCAATACCAAGGTCAGCGCCGTTCTGAACCAGTTGCCGCCGGGCTCGCAGCAGCCGGTGCTCACCGTGAAGGTCGGCCAGACCTTCGCAGCGATGTACATCGGATTCGCGAGCGACGTGCTCACTCCCAACCAGATCACCGACTACCTGATTCGCGTCGTTCAGCCCAAGCTGCAGGCGGTCGAAGGCGTGCAGACGGCCGAGATCCTGGGCGGCAAGCTTTTCGCGCTGCGTGCCTGGCTCGACCCGGACAAACTGGCCGCCTACAACCTCACCGCGGCCGACGTCAGCGCCGCCCTTGCCGCCAACAACTTCCTTTCGGCGGTGGGCGCGACCAAGGGCCAGATGGTCCAGGTAAACCTCACGGCATCCACCGACATTCGAACGGTCCAGCAGTTCAAGAATCTCGTGATCAAGCAGCAAGGCGGCGCCGTAATACGCCTGAGCGACGTCGCCAACGTTACCCTCGGCGCCGAGGACTACGATTCCGAGGTCGGGTTCGACGGAAAGAAGGCCGTCTACATCGGCATCAACGTCGCGCCCGCGGCAAACCTGCTCGACGTCATCGCGGGGGTGAGGAAGGTGTTTCCCGACATCCACTCGCAGCTGCCCCAGGGCCTGCAGGGCGAGATCGTCTACGACTCGACCAAGTTCGTGAACAGCGCGATCGAGGAGGTCATCTGGACGCTCGCCGAGGCGCTCATCATCGTCACACTCGTCGTCTTCGCCTTTCTCGGCTCGGTGCGCTCGGTGCTCATTCCCACGGTAGCGATACCGCTTTCGCTCGTCGGCACGTTTACGGTCATGCTCGCGCTCGGTTACTCGATCAATCTGCTGACGCTGCTGGCCCTGGTTCTCGCCATCGGGCTGGTCGTCGACGACGCCATCATCGTCGTCGAGAACGTCAACCGCCACCTGGAAGAAGGAATGAAGCCCATGGAGGCGGCGATCCTCGCGGCGCGCGAGCTCGCCAACCCCATAATCGCGATGACCATCGTGCTGGTCGCCGTGTACCTTCCTATCATCTTCCTGAGCGGGCTTACCGGAGCTCTGTTCACGGAGTTCGCCGTCACCCTGGTGGGTGCGGTCACCGTATCGGCAGTGGTGGCGCTGACCCTGTCGCCCATGATGTGCTCGAAGCTGCTGAAGCCGCACGATCCGGGCGAGGCCAGCTGGGACGCCCGGCTCGTCGTGCTGCTCGATCGCACCTTCGACGGACTGCACCGGCGCTACGAGAATTTTCTCCACAGCACGCTCAACTGGGTGCCGGTGACGGCGGTCTTCTCGGTCATCGTCCTGGGCAGCATCTATTTCCTGTGGGTAACTGCGAAGGACGAGCTCGCGCCTCCGGAAGACCAGGGCGTTCTCATCATGTCCGCGCAAGCCGCGCCTAATTCGACGCTGCAGCAGCGCCAGCTGTACACGCGCGCGGTATACGAAACTTTCAAGAAGCACCCGGAGACGGATCACGTGTTCCAGCTCGATATTCCGGGACAGACGCTCGCCGGGATGGTGCTCAAGCCCTGGAACGAGCGCAAGGCGACCGCGGCGCGCCTCCAGCCCGGTGTTACGCAGGAGCTCGGGCACATCGCCGGCTTGCGCGCGGCGGTGTTCCAGCCGCCGCCGCTCCCCGGAGCCTTCGGCCTTCCGGTGCAGTTCGTCATCCAGACCACCGAGCCCTTCGAAAAGCTGAACGGAGTAGCCTCGGCGTTTGCGCAGGAAGCACAAAAAAGCGGAATGTTCTTCTTCATCGACAACGATCTCCGCTACGACCTGCCGCAGTCGACCGTCGTGATCGACCGGGAGCTCACCGCGCAGCTCGGCCTCACCATGAAGGACGTGGGAAGCGCGCTGTCCTCGCTCCTGGGCGGCGGCTACGTCAACTATTTCAGCTTCTTCGACCGGGCCTACAAGGTCATTCCGCAGGTCCAGCAGACCGACCGGCTCAACGCGGACCAGCTGAACAGCACCTACATCCGAACCGCGAGCGGCGAGTCGATCCCCCTTTCGACGGTGGTGCACATCACGACGAAGACGATCCCGCAATCACTCAACCGGTTCCAGCAGCAGAATGCGGCGACGATCTCCGGCGTGCCCTTCATCGGCGTGACCCAGGGAGACGCGATCGAGTACATGCAGAAACTCGCCGCGCGAACGCTCCCGCAGGGCTACTCGGTCGATTACGCCGGACCGTCGCGCCAGTACATCCAGGAATCGAGCGCCCTGCTGCTCACCCTCGCGTTCGCTCTGGTCATCATATTTCTCGCGCTCGCTGCGCAGTTCGAGAGCTTCCGCGACCCGGTGATCATCCTGGTCTCGGTGCCGATGTCGATCTGCGGCGCGCTCATCTTCGTCAACCTGTTCGGTACCCTCGGGATCGGCGCGGTGAGCCTCAATATCTACACCAAGGTGGGGCTGGTGACGCTCATCGGCCTGATCAGCAAGCACGGGATCCTGATCGTGGAGTTTGCCAACAATCTGCAAAGACAGGGTCTAGCCAAGCGCGAAGCCGTCGAAAAGGCGGCCGGTATACGGCTCCGCCCGATCCTGATGACCACCGGCGCGATGGTGCTCGGGGTGGTGCCTCTCCTGATCGCGAGCGGCGCGGGCGCGATAAGCCGCTTCAACATGGGGCTGGTGATCGCAACCGGCGTCGCCATCGGAACGCTGTTTACCCTGTTTGTCGTCCCCGCCATGTACCTGCTACTGGCCGCCGATCACTCGAAACGCGCGACAGCAGAAGGGCTGCCGGTATCGGCCGGGCACGCCGGAACGCACTGAGACACGCCGAATTCCCCTGGCCCAGGTGGACACGCGGGTCTGCATAGTCGGCGCGGGCCCGGTGGGGGTCGTCGCGGCGATCGCCTGCGCTCGGAAAGGGCTGCGGGTCACGCTCTTCGAGGCCGCGCGGGAAATCGACCACGGCCCCAGAGCCGCGACGACGCATCCCTCTACGCTCGAGATGCTCGAGAAACTCGGGTTGCTCGATGAATTCCAGTCGGTCGGCCTTGTCGCCCGGTATTTCCAGTTCTGGGACGGCGCTACGAGAACCCGCGTCGCCGAATTCGACCATGATGCCCTGCGCGACGAGACGCCTTTTCCGTACGTCGTCCAGACCGAGCAGCACAAGCTCTCCGAGATCGGTCTGCGGCGCCTTGCCGCCATGCCGAACGCGGAAGTGCGGCTGGGAACGAGCGTGGTGAATGTGACCCAGGACGCGAGGAGCGCCCGCCTGGCGACGGCGGGCCCGGAAGGCCGGGAAGAGCGCGACTTCGACTACGTGGTCGGCTGCGACGGAGGGCGCAGCACGGTCCGAAAGTGCCTCGATATCGAGTTCGAGGGCTACACGTGGCCGGAGCGCTTCCTGGTGCTGACGACCCTGTTCGACTTCGAGACCGCGCTCGGCTGTTGCCCGCGAAGCTATATCTCCGACCCGCGAGAGTGGACCAACCTCTTCAAGGTCATGGGCGATGACCTGAAAGGGCGGTGGCGCGCCGTGTTTCCGGTGCCCGAGAGCGAGACGGACGAAGCCGCGCTTTCCGAAGCCTCAGCACGGCGCAGACTGGGCAAGCTCGGCGAGGATCGCGCGATGGACCTTCTCGTTCACCGGAACCTCTATCGGGCGCACCAGCGCGTGGCGAAATCCTTCCGCAGAGGCCGGGTGTTCCTGGCGGGGGACGCGGCGCACGTCAACAACCCCGTAGGCGGCCTGGGCCTCAATTGCGGCATCCACGACGCGGTCGAGCTCGCCGAGACGCTGCACTTGGTCGCGAGCGGCGAGGCCGCCGAGGAATTGCTCGACCGCTACGAACGTCGCCGGCGGCCGATCAATGTCGAATACGTCCAGCAGCAGACGGTCGTGAACAAGAAGAGGCTGGAGGAGAGCAACCCGAAGGTGCGCCAGACCAATTTCGACGAGCTGCGCCGCACCGCAGCCGATCCGCAGCTCCACAAGCAATTCCTGATGCGCACCTCCCTTATTGAGAGCGTGCGCAAGGCGAAGGAAATTCCCTAGCAGGGTCTCCAAGACCGCTACCGGTGCGGCTCCCGATGCTCGACGAGAGCGCCGGCGTTGCGCTCGACAGGGTCGCGCAACCGGAGCGTCCGAGCCTGCCTCTTCGTGATCAGCCGGATGTGACGGGCCCGGTCGAGCGCCTCGCCCACCTCCCAGCAATTCTTTCCGCTGGTGACCCAGACTTCGGGATCGAACCGGCGCAAATCGAAGGGTCCGGCGTAGCTCCGCAGGGT
>DASSJA010000229.1:0-3873 GCA_035691445.1 Burkholderiales bacterium
TTGCGCGCCGTCGTGCCGGTACCAGCGGGCGGTCCAGTTCACCGCGCCCAGCATCGCGCGCGTGACCAGGGCGGGATCGGCGGGCGTGAGTTCCCCCGCCTTGACGCCTTCGGCGACCAGAGCACGCACCGCCCGCTCGTACGCGTCGCGCTTACGGACGATCGCTCCCCGCATGCCCTCTGGAAGAGCCTCGACCTCGAGGTGCGCGGTCGCCCCCTCCATTTCGTCCAGCACGCAATGCACGTGCGCACTCAGAACCGAGCGCAGCCGGCCCGACCAGGACCCGGGGATTGCGCGCGCAGCCTGCACCACGCCGAGCAGGCGCTCGAGCGTCCGCTCCTGGCAGAAAAGCAGGATCTCGTCCTTGCCTCTGAAGTAGTAGTAAAGGTTGCCGGCAGACAGATCGGCCTCTTCCGCGATGTCGCGCATGCCCGTCGCGGACACACCGAGCCGGCGGAAGACGCGCGCTGCAGCGCGCAGGATAGTGAGCCGCCGCGCATCGTTCTTGCGTTGCACGCGCTCGGACAGGGTCCCGTTCGAACTTCGATTCAAAACTTGAACCACGGTTCAAATTCTAGGTGATCCCGGACCTCCCTGCAAGCGCGGACGAAGTCAGGACCTCAGCTTGAAGCGCTGGATCTTGCCGGTAGCGGTCTTCGGCAGCTCGGCCACGAACTCGATCCAGCGGGGATACTTATAGGGCGCGAGCCGGTCCTTGATGTGCTGCTGCAGCGCCCTCTTGAGCTCATCGCACGGCGAGTTGCTGTCCTTGAGCACGACGAAGGCCTTGGGCTTGATCAGCTGATTGTCATCCGCCCGACCGACCACGGCCGCCTCGAGCACCGCTTCGTGACTCACGAGGGCGGACTCGACCTCGGCGGGCGACACGAACAAACCCGAGACCTTCAGCATGTCGTCGGAACGCCCGGCGTAGACGAAGTACCCGTCCTCGTCCTGCCTGAACTTATCGCCGCTCCTGAACCAGGGGCCCAGGAAGGTGCACAGGCTTCTCTCGCGGTTGTTCCAGTAGAAAGCCGCGCTGGTCGGTCCGTTGACCTGGAGCTCGCCCAGCTCGCCCTGCTTGACGGGCCTGCCCTCCTCGTCCACGAGGCGCAGCTCGTAGCCCGGCACGGGCTTCCCGGTCGCCCCGTAGCGGACTTCGCCGTGCCGGGCGCTGATGTACATATGCATCATCTCGGTCGACCCGATCCCCTCCAGAATATCGACGCCGACCCTCTCCTTCCAGCGTTTGCCCAGCTCGGCCGGCAGCGCCTCTCCTGCTGACACGCACGCGCGCAGATCAAGCGAGCCCTTGTCCGGAAGCTCGGGGCTGGCGAGCATGGAAGCGTAGAGCGTCGGCACGCCGTAGAAGATCGTCGGCCTTCTTTCGACGAGGCGCCTGAACACCGACGCAGGCGTCGCGCGCTCGGCCATGAGAACGGCGGTCGCGCCGGTGGCGAGAGCGAACGTCAGCGCGTTGCCCAGTCCGTAGACGAAGGACAGCTTCGCGGAGGAGAAAAGCACGTCGCTCTCCCTGACGCCGAGCACCGCCCTGCCGTAGAGCTCCGCGGTAATCGTCATGCTCGAGTGCACGTGCACCGCTGCCTTTGGCCTGCCGGTCGAGCCCGAGGAATAGAACCAGCAACAGGCGTCATCCGCCGTCGTGGGCGCAGGAGCGAAGTCGGGAGAGCCGGCCGCGAGCACGTCCTCCACGGTCGTGCGGCCTTGAACGCGCCGCCCGGAAACGATCAGGTGCCGGAGGAACGGCATCTTGCCGACGAGGGGCGCGAACTGGGGCAGCAGCGGCTCGGAGACCACCAGAGCCCGCGCTCGGCTGTCGGCGAGCATGTGCTCGTAGTCGCTCGTCGTGAGAAGCGTGTTCACCGCAACCGGAATGATTCCCGCCTTGATCGCGCCGAGAAACGCGGTCGGGAAATCGATGGTATCGGTGAGCGCGAGCAAGACCCGGTCTTCCATCGCCAGGCCAAGGGCCTGCAGCCCCGAACCAAAGCGGTTGACGCGCTCGGCGAGCTCGCCGAAAGTGCATTGGCCCACGTCGTCGACGAAAGCGAGCTTGCCGCTCCGGCCCGAGCGGAGATTGCGCTCGATCAGGTCGTGCGCGGCGTTGTAGTCGCGGGGAACGCTGATTCTTGGCGGACTTGCCGAGTGGTCGGCGGTGCTGAGCGACGTCACGATCCTATTCTCCGCGGACTCGGTTCACGCCGCGAGCTTGGCTTCCCTGCGGCATCGCGAAATCCAGTCCACGGCCCATGCCGCCGCCAACTCCTCGGGCATGGTCCCGGCGCTCGCATCGTGCAGCATCACCTCTCCGATGCGCCGTGCCCCCAGCTCCGAGAGAATGGCGTCGAAGCGCCTGCCGCCGTTGCAGAAGGTTTCGGCGTAGGTGCGGTCGCCCAGAGCGACCACGCCGTACTGCACGCCGGAAAGATCGGGGCGCACGCTGCGGAGCGACTCGTAGAGATTTTTCGCGTTGTCGGGCACGTCGCCCTGCCCATAGGTTGACGAGCAGATCAGAAACAGCCTCCCGCCCGAGAATACGCTCGCATCGAGACCGTCCATCGCTCGCGTCTGAACTAGCGTGTCGCCGTCGTCGAGCGTGAGCTCGATCTCCTGAGCCACGAGCTGCGCGGTGCCCGTCATCGTCCCCACTAGGATGGTCAGTTCGAGCGCCATCGATATCCAGTCCGTCTGGCTTGCGTTTCGATATGCGCTGCATTATACTGCACACTGTGCACGTCGCAAGCATTATACTGCACCGATGACCTCACCTAGTATTGACATTAAGAAAAGTTCACAACGTACTGTTCAACCTGGTGAAAGTAGTTATTCCCATCGACGAGACTACCTTTCATCCCTCGGCGAACGGGTGAGAGAAGCCCGGGCAAGGCGCGGGCTATCGCGCAGGCAACTGGCGGCGAGGTCCGGTGTATCGGAACGCTATCTGGCGCAACTGGAGGCGGGGCAGGGAAACATCTCCGTGCTTCTTCTACGGCAGATCGCGACCGCTCTCGAGCTGCCGCTGACCGAATTGCTCGCCGAGGAGTCGGGTGATGCGGTGGAGCTGGCCCTGACGACGCAGTTCCTGAAGAGGCTTCCCCGGCAGAAGCTCGCCGCCGTGCGCACGCAGCTCGTGCGCGACTACGGGAATGCGCGCGGCGAGCGCATGAAGCGCATCGCGCTGATCGGGCTGCGCGGCGCGGGCAAATCCACTTTGGGCGCCAAGCTCGCCAAGGTGCTCGGCGTGCCCTTCGTGGAACTGGACCGTGAGATCGAACGCGAGGCCGGCACCAGCCTCTCGGAGATTTTTCTGCTCTATGGCCAGGCCGGCTACCGGCGCTATGAGCGACGCTGCCTGGAAAGGGTGCTGGAAAAAAACGAGCGCGTCGTGATCGCTACGGGAGGGAGCATCGTCTCGGAGCCCGGCACTTTCGAGCTGTTGCTCTCGAGCTGCTTTACCGTATGGCTGAAAGCCGCACCCGAGGAACACATGGCGCGCGTGATCGCGCAGGGCGACACGCGTCCGATGGCGGGAAACGACCAGGCGATGGAGGATTTGCGGCGCATACTCGACGGCCGGGCCATGCTTTACCGGCAGGCCGATGTCGTCGTGGACACGGCGGGAAAGTCGGTGGAAAAAAGTCTCGCCCAGCTCCGGAAGTCGGTCACCGCCTAGGCAAGTGGCAGCACCTCACGCGGGAGCAAATATGAGCGCCGTCCCAGAAGCGAATCCCTCCCCCTCCCTCATCACCTACGATACGCACCCCGATCGTTATCAGCACTGGCGGCTTTCCTTCGACGGGCAGATCGCGACGCTCGCAATGGATGTCAACGAGGACAAAGGCCTCAAGCCCG
>DASSJA010000230.1:0-8198 GCA_035691445.1 Burkholderiales bacterium
ACTCTCGCAAACTCTCTATGAAACGGTCAAGCGTCGGACGATAGTGAACACAGTTGAAGCACATCCTAGCGGTACTACGGTGTTAGAATTCGCTTGAGTACCCACCCGTCCAGTACATGCCCGCTGTCCCCGCATCCCGGGTCTGGCCCGCCGAAGGCATCGCGCGCGTTCCCTATTGGGTCTACCAGGACGAGGATGTCTACGCGCGCGAGCAGGAACGGATTTACCGCGGCGACGCCTGGAATTTCCTGGGGCTGGAGGCCGAGCTGCCCGCCGCCGGCGATTTCAAGACGAGCTTCGTCGGCGACATGCCGGTGGTGGTGGTGCGCGACGACAAGGGCGCGCTCAACTGCTTCGAGAACCGCTGCGCCCACCGTGGGGCGCTGCTTTGCCTGAAGGACCGCGGCACTGCCAAGGAGATCGTCTGCGTCTATCACAACTGGGCTTACGATTTGCAGGGCAACCTCACGAGCGTCGCTTTCCGTCGCGGCGTCAAGGGACAGGGCGGCATGCCCGAGGACGCCGAACCCGAGAGCCAGGCGCCGCGCAAGCTCCGCGTGACCGTGTTCTGCGGTCTCGTGTTCGCAACCCTCTCGCAGGCGACGCCGCCCTTCGAGCGCTACGTCGGCCCGGAGGTCGCGGCGAAGATCCGGCGCGTGATGAAGGCGCCCGTCAGGGTGCTGGGCGGCTACAGCCAGGTGCTGCCGAGCAACTGGAAGCTCTACTTCGAGAACGTCAAGGACACGTACCACGCGAGCCTGCTGCATCTTTTCTTCTCGACGTTCCGGCTCAACCGCCTCGAGCAGAAGGGCGGCGTGATCGTCGGGGGCGACGGCGGCAGCCATGTGAGCTTCACCATGATGAAGACCGACTCGAGCGGCGATGAGTACGAGCGCGCCGGCATGCGCTCGGTCTCGGGCGGCTACCGCCTGGAAGCGCCGCAGATGCTCGAGTCGACAGACGAGTACGGCGACGGCATCACCCTGCAGATACTGACGGTGTTCCCGGGGTTCGTGCTGCAGCAAATCATGAACTGCCTCGCCGTGCGCCAGGTGCTGCCCAAGGGCGTTGGAAGGACGGAACTGGTGTGGACCGCGTTCGGCTACGCGAGCGACGACAAGGAAATGACCGAACGGCGCATGAAGCAGGCCAATCTCGTCGGGCCCTCGGGCTATATTTCCCTGGAGGACGGCGCGGCGACCGGGTTCGTGCAGCGCGGCGTGCAGGGTGCTGCCGAGCAATCGTCGGTGGTCGAGATGGGCGGGCGCGGCGTCGAGTCGAGCGAGTCGCGTGTCACGGAAACTTCGGTGCGCGGGCTATGGCAGCAGTACCGCAGGCACATGGGTCTGTGACGGTGGTGGACGCCGAGCTGCAGCTTGCCGTCGAGAATCTGCTCTCGCGCTACGTGCACGCGCTCGACGACGACCGCCTGGAGGAGTGGCCCGGGTTCTTCGTCGACGAGGGGCGCTACCGCGTCACCACAGCCGAGAACTTCGAGCGGAAATTTCCCCTTTCCATGATCTATGCGGACTCTCGCGCGATGCTGCGCGACCGCGTCTCGGCGCTGCGCCACGCCAACATCTACGAGGCGCAACGCTACCGGCACGCCGTCTCCTCGGTCCTGGTCGAGCGCATCGATGTGAACACGGCGCGCTCGACCTCGAATTTCCAGGTCGTGCGCATCATGCACAGCGGCGAGGCCGTGCTGTTCGCGAGCGGCCGCTACCTCGACCGGGTTCGTCTGAACGGCGAGGCCGGAGCGGCCCAATTCGAGGAGCGGGTCGTGGTCCTCGACACCCGCGCGATCGATACGCTCCTGGCCATTCCGATCTAGCTCGGCTGACAGAAAGCCGTCAGAGGTGAGTTCCCGGCATCTGGGCCGGGCCGGGTCGCCGAACCATCGAACCGTTTCCTCCCGCCCGACTCCAAAGGGACAAGGGGACGGGAAGTCAAAGGTCTCCCAGGCAAAAAGGGTACTTCCCCGACAGACACGCTTTTCGGGATATGAATAAATTCAAGAGCGGAGAGGGACTTTTAGCCGAGACCCGACAAAGGGCGATGGGTATCTGTTGAAACAAGTCCGGCCACTCTTGTTGGGGGATCCGGTTGAGACAGGGCGGGGCGATCAAGGTACTGGTCGTCGATGACCACACGGTCGTTCGGGACGGCCTGTGCTCCTTGCTCAACGCCCAGGAGGACATCAAGGTCGTCGGAGTTGCCGCCGACGGGCGCGAGGCGCTGAAGGAAGCCGAGCGGCTTCATCCGGACGTGGTGCTGATGGATGTGGCGATGCCCCGACTCAACGGCATCGAGGCGACGCGCCGGTTCCGCAAAGTGCTCCCCTCGATCAAGGTGCTGATTCTCTCCATGCATCAAAGCAGCGAGTACGTGCATCGCGCGCTCGAGGCGGGCGCCTGGGGCTACCTCCTGAAGGAATCGGCAGGTCCGGAGGTGGCGGCGGCAATCCGGGCCGTACACGCCGGCCGGCGCCACCTGAGCGCGAGGATTACGGAGACCGTGCTGGAGCAATACGTCAAGAACTGCAGCGCGGCAGGCCCCCTGGACAGCTTGAGCTCACGCGAGCGTGAAATTCTTCAGCTCGTCGTGGAAGGCAGGACCAGCGCCGAGATCGCCGGAGAGGTTGCTCTCTCGACGAAGACGGTGGAAACCTACCGCAGCCGCATCATGCGCAAGCTAGGAATCGAGGACCTCCCCGCGCTGGTGAAATTCGCCATCCAGCATGGGATCACCCCCTTGGGCTAGGGAGGCGCGTCCGGCTGAATCAGCTCAAGCCGCTCATGCTACTCAGTCCGGGCCGGCTGAGCGGGGCCGCGCGGTTCTTCTCGGACCAGCGCGCCTGCGGAAGGTCGATGACTTTTCCCTCCGTGGCGGCGTCGGGCGTGCGCTGCCCGCCCATCCAGTCGATGATTGGCATGAATTCGTCGCGCTCGGCGGCTGCAACCGAAGCGTCCATCTCGAAGACCCCGACGCCGGTTTCCGCCGCCGTGACGTACAGGCTCGAATCGCTGATGCGCGTCAGGAACGGAAGGCCGAGCGAGCTGAGAAACCGCTCGAGCGGGCGGTACACCGGCGCCGAGCTGCGGACCCGGTTCGCCACTACCGCGAGGCGTATGTTGCGGGTGCGGATGCGGCCCACGAGGAGCAGGTCCTTGACGAAATTCGCCGTCGCGTAGATGTCGAATGCCGACGGCGCCACGGGAATGACGATGCAATTGGTGTTGGACAGCATCTCCTGCATGAGCAGTCCCGACGCGCCCGCCGGAGCGTCGATCAGGAGTTGGCGCGTGTCCGCAGGGACGTGCATTTCGATACTGCGTATGCGGCCGCCCCTTTGGGGGGCAGCGTTGGCCCCGTAGAGCCGCGCCGCGGTCGAGCTCCGCAGGCGCAGCCAGTTCAGGCTCGACCCCTGGGGGTCGTAGTCCATTATGGTCGTCGGGACCCCCTGCGACGCGAAGAAGCTCGCGAGGTTCGTCGCAATGGTCGTTTTTCCTGACCCACCCTTGGAATTGATGACCAGCGTGGTGTTCATGCCCATGACCTGCCCCCATCCCGCCAGGGACGCGGATAAGCGGTAAGCGTATGCCAAAGTCATGTCTCGCGCTTATTAATTACGTCACAGGGGGGGCGCGAAAGGCCCTCGCCCGGGAGGGGGCGGGCACTTGTAACCTTGACAGGGCGGCGCGGTCTAACGACCATTCGGCCTTTACCGATTCACCGGACCCCCGCCCAGGCAGCGGTGATGCCCCGGTCCGGCGGCTTCCACCATGCACACTGGATTCTTCCCGGGAGAGCTTCCCTCGCGCCTTGCTTCGGCGGTATCGCGCTGGTGGTTCGGTTTGCGCGTCTCCTGGCGGGTGGCGGACAAGGAGCCATGGGTGTTTGCCTTTGTGCTCGTGGTCATGGGGGGGATGTTCTTCTTCGCGCTGAAGGTAACGTACAGGTATCAGGACGAAAGACGCGACGTCCTCTGTCTGGCGCGCAACGTGTACTTCGAAGCCCACGGCGAGCCCGTCGCGGGCCAGTATGCGGTCGCCGAAGTCACGATGAACCGCAGGAACTCGGGCCGCTTCCCCGGCACCGTGTGCGGGGTGGTCTACCAGAAGAACTGGGACCCGCTGCGCGGGCGCTATGTGGGCGCCTTCTCGTGGACCGAGTTCGACACGCTGCCTCAGCCGACCGGTGTGCAATGGCTGCTTGCCTGGGAAGTGGCCGAAGAGGTCTACTACGGCCGCGCGGCTCCGGTGCTGGACCGCGCGATGTATTTTCACGCGGTGTACATCAGGCCCGATTGGGCCAAGAGCAAGCGGCGCCTCGCCCGGATCGGCGGGCACGTTTTCTACCGGTAATTCGCGCAGGCGGCCCGCGGCAGGCCCGTCACGGCCGCCACTTCCCGCCTCGGCGGGCTCATTCGGGCTTCACCCCCGCCGCGCGGATCACGCCGCGCCAGCGCTCGGTGTCCTCTTTCACGATCTGGGCCATGCCGGCGGGTGTGCTCGCGATCGGCTCGGCGTAGAGATCGGCGAGGCGCTTCGCGACCTGCGGCTGCTTGAGGATTTCCCCAATCGCCGCGGAGAGCTTCTCCGCGATGGCCGCGGGCGTCCCGGGCGGCGCAGACACGCTGAACCACGCGATCGAGACGAAACCCGGGTAGAACTCCGCCATCGCCGGAATGTCCGGCAGCGAGGGAACGCGCCGCGCGCTCCCGACCGCGAGCGCCTTGAGCCTCCCCGAGCGCACGTGCTGCACGGTTACCCCGAGATTGTCGAACATCATGTCCACCTCGCCCGCAAGAAGCGCGGCGAGCCCCGGCGCGGTCCCTTTGTAGGGCACGTGCGTGATCCTGAGCCCCCCTGCCGCGGCCTTGAACATCTCGGTGGTGAGAAAAGAGACCGTGGTCGTCCCCTGCGAGGCGTAGTTGAGCTTGTCCGGGTTCGCGCGCGCGAGCGCGATGAACTCCTGGAGCGTGTTCGACGGGACTTTCGCCGCGTTGACGAGCAGCACGCTCGGGATCGCTGCCATGACCGTGACCGGGACGAACCGTGTCGGATCGTAAGGCAGCTTCGCGTAGAGGCTGGGGTTGATCACCAGGGGGGCCGGAGGCGTCGCGAGCAGAGTCGTGCCGTCGGGCTCGGCGCGCCACACCGCCTCGGCGCCGATGGAGCCGCTCGCTCCGACGCGGTTTTCCACGATCACCGGCTGTCCCCATTTCACGGCGAGCCTCTCCGCGACGATGCGCGGCAGCGCGTCCGCCGCACCGCCCGCCGGGAAAGGAACGATGATGCGGATCGCCCGGCCCGGATACCCGGGCGCCGGGTCCTGCGCCCAGGCGGGCGCGGCGAAGAGCAAGCCCGCCAGCCATGCACAGCGCAATGAATTCATGCGTTCCTCCCGGACAGATCGCCTGCGACGCCATGATAGGATACTTTTCCGGAGGATCTCACTTGAGGAGACCCAAGATGTCAGTATGCGAAGGCCTTCCCGTACCCGGCAATCCGCGTCGCGGTTTCCTCGGCAAGCTCGCCGCGCTCGGAGCGTCCGCAATGCTCCCGGCCGAGTCGATCGCGCAAGCGGCCGGGGTGCCCGCGCGCGGCAAGGCCTTCCGCATCGACGTTCATCATCACCTCGCCTATCCGGGCTACCTCGAGGAAGCCGGGGGCCGGCGCAGGGGTTCGACCTTCAAGTGGTCGCCCGAGATGTCGCTCGAGGACATGGACAAGAGCGGCATCGCCTCGGCGGTCCTGTCGCTCATCCAGCCGAGCGCCGTGACCACGGATGTCGAGAAAGGGCGCCGAATCGCCCGCGCTTCGAACGAATACGCGGCGCAGCTGGCCCGCGACCACGGGGGCCGTTTCGCGAGCTTCGCGACCCTCCCGCTGCTCGATACCGACGGGTCGCTCAAGGAGATCGCGCACGCCCTGGACACGCTCAAAGCGGCGGGGATCGGCCTGATGACCAGCTATCAGGACAAATACCTGGGCGAAGCGTCCTTTGCACCGGTCTGGGAGGAGCTCAACCGGAGGAAAGCCGTGATCTATACGCACCCCCTTTCGCCGGAGTGCTGCAAGAACATCAAGAGCGACGTGCCGCCTGCGGTCATCGAGTACGCGACGGACACCACGCGCACGATCGCAAGCCTGGTATTCAGCGGCACGGCGGCGCGCTATCCGGATATCCGCTGGATCTTCTCGCACAGCGGCGGCACGATGCCGTTCCTCCTGAGCCGCTTCGTCCGCCAGGAAATCGACATGAAGGAGAAGGCCGCGCCGCGGATGCCGAAGGGAGTCATGTACGAGCTGAGGAAGTTCCACTACGACACGGCCCAGGGGAACCACTGGGGCGCGCTCGCCGCACTGATGAAAATCGTCTCCCCGTCGCAGGTGCTGTTCGGCACCGATTTTCCGTTCCGAGACGGCGCCGAGGAGATCGGGGGTCTCGCGGCGTTTCAGTTCCAGCCCGACGATCTTCGCGCCATCGAGCGCTACAACGCGCTGAGGTTGCTGCCGACGCTGAAGGCGTAGAAATGATGGCGCGCACTCAAGCGCGCTCCTCCCTGCGCGCGCGGATCAAGCCGCGCGCCGGTGTGCGTGCGAACCTTCCAGCGCCCGGGCGAGATCGATGAGGCTCGCGATGTTGTGCACCGGCAGGAACTCGTCGACGTGCGGCAGCATGGCGCGCACTCCCGCGGGCCGCGCCTCGAACCCCTGGTAGCGCAGAAGAGGATTCAGCCAGATGAGTTTCCTGCACGACTTGTGCAGCCGTTCCATCTCCCTTGAGAGGCCTTCGCCGACGTCGCCGTCCAGGCCGTCGGAGATCATCAGGACGACCGCATTTTGTCCGAGAACACGCCGCGACCAGCGAAGGTTGAATTCCCGAAGACAGTTGCCGATTCGGGTCCCTCCGGACCAGTCGGCAATCGCATCGGACACTCCGCTCATCGCCACGTCGACGTCGCGGTGGCGAAGATAACGGCTGATGTTGGTGAGGCGGGTGCCGAAAACGAAGCTCGACACGCGGTCGCGGTCGTTGGTGATCGAGTGGAGGAAGTGGAGGAACATCCTCGAGTAACGGTTCATCGAGCCCGAGACGTCGCACAAGACCACGAGCGGCGGGTGGCGACGCTGCGGCGAGCGTCGCTTGAGCGGGATGATCTTCGCGCCGTTCCTCAGGCTCGCGCGCAGGCTCGCGCGCAGATCCACGCGCGCCCCGTCAGGATCGGGCGCCAGGCGCCGCGTGCGGATCTCGGGAATCGGCAGATGCAGATTGGCGAGCATTTTCTTCGCCTGCGAGATCTCGTCGGCGGTCATCGTCTCGAAGTCGGCGTGCTGCAGCACTTCGCGCGAGGAAAAGCTCAGGGTGGCGTCGATCTGCGTCTCCCGAGGAGGCTCGAAAGGGGTCTCCGGCGGCCTCTTCGGCTTCGGCCGCAGAGCCTCGGCGACGCGCGACGAGGCTTGACGTTCCTCCCGGCCCTGGCGGCCGTAGACCTGCGGGAGGAACATCGCCATCACGCGCTCGAGCAGCTGCGGGTCGCGCCAGAAAATGTGAAAGGCCTGGTCGTAGATCTCGAACTGCTCGCGCCGGTCGAGGAACACGCTGGCGAGCGTCCAGTAGAAATCGTCGCGCCGGTCGACGCCGGTGACTTCCAGCGCGCGCATCGCGTCGAGGACCCGGTCGGGCCCGATCGGCAGGCCCGCGGCGCGCAGCGCGCGCGCGAAATGCATGACGTTCTCAGCGAGATGGCCCCGTGGCGGCATGCCGGTCCGGCCTACTGGAGCTCGGTGTCGATCGTCACGTCGACCCGCTCGGCGCCGACGCCGACGGGCGCGCTCGAACCCTGCAGGTCGCCCGGCTGCGCGCTTGCGTTCGCGGATTTCGAGACTCGCGCCCCGATCACGATCCGCGGGAAAGCCGACAGCCTCATCTGGGGTGCCATGGCCATCGAGTCGTCGAGCGTGAACCGGACCGGAAGATCGCGCCCTCGCTTGCGCAGGACCGCGAGCGGCATGCGCGGACCCTCGGCGGCCCGGGCGAAGATGAACACGGTGTCGTCGGGGGCAACCTTCCCCGCGAGCTTCGGGTCGAGCCTGACCATGCCGCTGACGCGGGCTCCCCTCGCCGCGGGCGCCGGCTTGGCGACCTGCGCGACCTCTCTCGAGCCGCGTGCCTCCTCGATGCTCGCC
>DASSJA010000231.1:0-2113 GCA_035691445.1 Burkholderiales bacterium
AGATGAGATCATTCGGCAGGATCCGGTCCGGGTTCAGGACAAAGAGCTCGAGAAGGCGCCCTTCGGTGGGTGTGAGGTGGGTAGTCTGCTGATTCCAGTAGACTTCGCGCCGCCGCAGGTCGACCCAGCGGCCCGGACCAAGCTGAAGGCGGTCTTCCCCGGGCGGGGCGGAGAGCATGGTTCGCCGGAGGATGCGCCGGACCCGGGCAACCAGTTCTGGATAGAGATACGGGCGCGTGATAAAGTCCTCGGCGAACGTCTCGATGGCTCGGATGCGCGAGGCGGCCGTGCCGTGCTCGGAGACGACGACGATGGGTACGTCGCCCCGCCGCAGTAGCTCGCCGGCCAGGTGCTCGCCGGTTCCGTCAGGGAACTGCAGCTCAATCAGCGCGAGGTGAGGCCACTGGCGGTCCGCCGCGTCGAGCGCCGCGGCGACGTCCCCGACGCCCCGGACGAAGAATCCGTCCTCCTGGAGGCGTAAAAAGAGCTCCTCTCGCTGGCCATCGTCGGGGTCGGCAAGGAGAAGGTGTGTTTCCATCGTAGCAAACCAGCGACAATAACGAATTGTCAAGCAAGATACGGTGAACAGAGAACTTCTTTCATCGACTATACCCCAGCGGCGCGAGGTCCGCAATAACTGGCCAGTGGGTTGATAAAGCCGCGGTCGGGCGATTTGAGGAACGGCGAGCGGCTTGCTAGAATTCCCATGTGGGCCGACTCGGGATAAGCCGGATTCCACGGCGTAGCGAGCACCGCAAGGCCGGTGCCGGAGGATTCATGGAAGTCTCTGCTTTGATGTCGCGGCCGGTGATCAGCGTCCGGCCGGACACGTCGGTCGCCGAGGTCGCGCGTACTCTGCTCGATCACCAGATTCAGGGCGTGCCGGTCGTCGACTCGAGTGGACAGGTCATCGGCATGGTGACCGAAAGCGATATCGTGGTGCAAAACGCTAACGTTCACTTTCCGACGTTCCTCCAGATCCTGGACGCGCGGATCTATCTGACCAGCCCTCGCCGTTTTGAAGAAGAGCTTCGCCGGGCGCTCGGGACGACGGCCCAGGACGTGATGACCCGTCGCGTCTGGAGCGTCCGCCCGGACGACGACATCTCGAACGCGGCGACCCTCATGGTCGACCACGGGATCAACCAGATTCCGATCATCGCCGAGGGAAAGCTGGTTGGGATCGTCTCGCGTTCGGACATCATTCGCCACATCCTGGACCTATATACTTCCTAAGGACAAGCAATGATGCAGCTCGCCGATCTCCTGGAGGCAATGGCGCCGGCCGGGGCCCGGTTGGTCGGACCGTCGGCGGCGTCCCAGTTCGATGGCTTTGCCTACGACTCGCGGAAGGTGCGTCCGGGCGAGGTTTTTCTCGCCGTGCGCACCGCACGGGCCGACGGGCACGACTACATCGCCGATGCGATCCGCCGGGGAGCGGTTGGCGTGATCGGCGATCGCCTAGGCGACGAGGCCGCCCGGTGGGGCGTGACCGCGGTGGCAGTGGAAGAGACTCAGGAGGCGCTCCGGGCCTGGGCGCGCTGGGCGTTGACCCGCTACGCTCCCCGAGTCGTGGCGATGGTGGGAGGGGTGGGCAAGACGAGCGCGGCGAAAGCGGCGGTCGGCGTGCTTGGCCACGGGGTATCCGCCGACCCGACCGTCTTCGACGGCGACAACCACAACACGTTCTATGGCCTTTCGATCGCCCTCGGCGAACTCAGCGCGGCCCACCAGGTGGCAGTTCTGGAACTGGCCGGAGAAGAGCCGGGCGACCTGGTCGCGCTCGCCGACCTCACCCGTCCGACGACGGTTGTCGTGGTGTCGGCGTATCCCTCCGCTGCTCGGAATCGCGAGCTCGCCGAGGTGATGGCCCGCGTTCCCTTTGGCGGCCACCTGATCCTCAACGCGGACGACGCCCGCCTGAGCGCGCTCTTCGACGAGGCGCGCGAGCGGATTCGAGCCACCGTCATCCGCTACGGTCACTCACCGAGCGCTGACGTCTCGGCCGAGGGCGAGGAATCGGGCCTGGGCGGAACGCGGTTTGTTCTCAACGTCGGAGCGCCGCGCTCGGTACGTTTGAGCTTGCTCGGCGCGTCCGGCGTCTCGGCGGCTC
>DASSJA010000232.1:0-6972 GCA_035691445.1 Burkholderiales bacterium
CTATGTGTACATTCCGTTCCGCGACCAGAGCCAGATCCCGCTCTTCGATACCGCCGTTGCCGACTTCAACTACGCACAGATCTTTTCCGAAAACATGTTTTCAGGAGGCGATCGCATCAACGACGCTAACCAGCTCACCGCCGCGATCAGCTCGCGCATGCTTCTGCCATCGAACGGGCAGGAAGTTCTGCGCGGCACGTTCGGACAGCGCTACTACTTCCAGAATCAACAGGTGACCCTCTGTGGTCGAATCGACACAGGAACTTGCATCGTTCCCGACGCGCCGCGAACCTACAATGCCTCCAATTGGCTGGCGGCCCTGTCGGGGCGCCCGGCGCCGCTGTGGACCATGGAGGCCGCAACCGAATACGACCAGCGCGATTACCGCACAGAGCGCCTGACCTTCGCGGCGCGCTATCGGCCTGAGGGCTTGAAAACGCTCAACCTGAGCTACCGCTACCTCAGCGGGGACATCACGCAAACGGGGCCAACGAAGCAGATCGACATCTCCGCGCAATGGCCGCTCGGCGGTCGCTGGTTCGGCGTTGGGCGGTTCAACTATTCGCTCGCCGACAGCCGGATCGTCGAGGGCATAGGGGGATTCGAATACGGCGCCGACTGCTGGACTACCCGGATCGTGATGCAGCGATTCGCCCTGACCGCAGGGAGCTCCTCGTCGAGCGTGTTCCTGCAGCTCGAGCTGAACGGCTTCTCACGCATCGGGTCCAATCCGCTCGAGGCCCTGAAACGCAGCGTGCCGGGCTACCAGAAGATCAATGCCCCGTCGGATAGGAAGCCCGATGCGCCGTTTGATTTTTACGACTGACGCGAGACAATGAGTCGATGAGAGTTCAGCTTGCCATCGTCTTGCTGATGGTGCCGGTCGCGGCGCTCGCGCAGGGTGCGCGTAGCGACCAGCCTGCGGCGGCGCGCGTCGCCTTGATCGACCGGATCGTCGCGGTGGTCAACAAGGAGGTCATCACGCAGTTCGAGCTGGCGGAGCGCGTCGACCGCGTGGTAAAGGACCTCCAGCGCCGCGGAACTCCCGTCCCCGATCGCGCTGAGCTCGAGCGTCAGGTCCTCGAACGCCTGATCGTCGAGAAAGTTCAGTTGCAATACGCGCGGGATTCGGGCCTGCGCGTGGACGACTTGGAGCTCGATCGGACCGTAAGCCGGGTGGCAGAAAACAACAAGCTCTCGCTCAGCGAACTCCGGCAGAGACTCGAGCGCGACTCGGTCCCGTTCGACAGGTTCCGCGAGGAGCTGCGCAACGAGATCCTGATGAACCGCCTGCGGGAGCGCGAGGTTACCGGCAAGATGACCGTCAGCGAGGGCGAAATAGAGAATCTTCTTCTCGAGGAGAGCAAGAGGAAGGAAATCGGGACTGAATACAACGTCGCGCACATTCTCGTACGCGTGCCGGAGCAGGCGAATCCGCAGCAGGTCGAAGCCCGACGCGCCCGCGCGGAGGAGGCGGTCAGGCGACTGAAGGACGGCGCGGATTTCGCTCAGATCGCCGCCACTTACTCCGACGCGCCCGACGCCCTTTCGGGCGGCGTCATGGGCTGGCGCAGCCCGCAGCGGCTCCCGGAATTGTTCGTCGAGGCTCTGGGGAATCTCAAGCCCGGAGAAGTGAGCGGCGTGCTGCGCAGCCCCGCGGGGTTTCACGTGATCAAGCTGATCGAGCTGCGTGGAGCGGGCGCGCCCGCGCTCGTCGAGCAGGCGCACGTTCGCCACATCCTGGTCCGCACCAACGATCTCGTTTCCGAAGACGAGGCCAAGAGGAAGCTTTTGGCGTTGCGCGAGCGCCTGGTCAACGGCGGGGATTTCGCGGAGCTCGCGCGCCTGAACTCGGATGACGGCTCGGCGTCCAGGGGTGGAGACCTCGGATGGCTATACCCGGGCGATACCGTGCCGGAGTTCGAGCGGGCTTTCATGGAATTGAAACCCGGGGAGATCAGCCAGCCCGTCAAGACTCCGTTCGGTTGGCACCTAATCCAGCTGCTCGATCGACGCACGGCCGACATGTCTGCCGAGCGAAAACGCGCGGAGGCGCGCAAGGCCCTCCTCGACCGCAAGGGCGACGAGGCTTACCAGGAATGGCTGCGCCAGTTGCGCGATCGTGCGTACGTCGAGTTGCGGCTCGAGGAGCGGTGAGCTCCGCTCGCACTGAAAATCGGGCCGTATCCGGGTCGGGCGCGTCCTCCGGCCCGGAGCCCGCTGCGCCGATCGCGGTGAGTTCCGGCGAGCCCGCGGGCATCGGCCCCGACATCTGCCTCGCTCTTGCGCAAAGCGAGTTTGCGGATCGAATCGTGGTACTCGGAGACCGGGAAATGCTCGAGGACCGCGCCCGGAAGCTCGGGCTCCGGGTGCGGCTGCGCGAGCCGGGCGCGGTCGCGGTCCCGGATTCGATCGCCTGCTTGCACCTGCCCCTTGCATACTCCTGTCGGGCCGGCACTCTCGACAGGCGCAGCGCGCGCTACGTAATCTCGCTTCTCGATCGCGCCGTGGCCGGCTGCAAGGCGGGCGAATTCGCCGCGCTTGTGACTGCACCGGTGCACAAAGGCGTGATCAACGACGACGGCATCCCTTTCGTCGGCCATACGGAGTATCTCGCCGAGCACACCGGGGCCCCTCGAGCGGTGATGATGCTCGTCGGAGGGGGACTGCGCGTCGCGCTTGCGACCACTCACCTCGCCCTGAAGGACGTGCCGCGCGCCCTGACTCGCGACAGTCTCGAGCGGACGATCCGCATTCTCTGCAAGGAGCTCACTGCGCGCTTCGGGATTTCCGCCCCCCGGGTTCTCGTCGCGGGCCTCAATCCGCACGCAGGCGAAGGCGGCCATTTCGGACGCGAGGAAATCGAGGTGATTGCGCCCGTCGTAGAGAAATTGCGCGCGCAGGGCTTGCGATTGGACGGTCCTCTTCCGGCGGACACGCTTTTCGTTCCGGACAGGCTCGCAGGCGCCGACTGCGTGCTCGCGATGTACCACGACCAGGGTCTCCCCGTGCTCAAGTACGCGAGCTTCGGCAGGGGGGTGAACGTCACTCTGGGCTTGCCGATGATCCGCACCTCGGTCGATCACGGTACGGCGATCGATGTCGCCGGAACCGGCCGCGCGCAGGCAGACAGCCTGATCGAGGCTGTCGAAACCGCGATCGAGATGGCGCGGGCCGAGGCGCGGTCGGCGCGCTAGGGCACGGTGGCGACGCGCCCGCACGTACCGCGGAAAAGGTTCGGCCAGCACTTTCTCGTCGATCCCGGGATCGTCCAAGGGATCGTCTCCGCCATCGATCCGCAGCGCGGCGATCACATCGTCGAAATCGGCCCCGGACTCGGCGCGCTGACCGAGCCCCTGCTCGCGCGCGTGGGGCACTTGCACGCCATAGAGCTCGACCGCGACCTGGGCGCTCGCCTGCGCGAGCGGCATTCCGTGGACCGATTGACGGTGCATCAGGCCGATGCCCTGCGGTTCGATTTCGCGGCCCTCCCCGCCCCGCTGAGGATCGTAGGTAACCTGCCCTACAATATTTCCACCCCTCTTCTCTTCCACGTTGCGGCGGTCGCGACCAGGTGCAGGGATCTGCACTTCATGCTCCAGCAGGAGGTCGTCGAGCGCATGGTCGCGGGGCCCTCGGAACCGGAGTACGGCCGATTGTCCGTCATGCTGCAGTACCGATTCCGGCTCGAACGACTTTTCAATGTGTCCCCGGGTGCCTTCCGGCCTCAGCCCAAGGTCCACTCCGCGGTGGTGCGGCTCGTACCGCGCGCCGACGAAGAGTTGAATGCCTCGAGCGAAGCCGACTTCTCCCGGCTCGTCGCCCAGGCATTCTCGATGCGGCGGAAAACTCTGCGAAACACCCTTTCGGGCCTGATTTCCGCAAGCGAGCTCGCGCAACTTGGCGTCGATCCGGGAATGCGCGCGCAAGACCTGCCGGTTGCGGCGTTTGTCACACTCGCCAACAGGATCGCCCGGCGACAGAGCTAGACCCGGCGGACACTCGCTGGCAAAATGGTGTATAGATAGCCTTATGGACACCGAGACTATGGCAGGGGATGAGCATGGGCCTTCTTGACGACCTGAAAAAACAGGCGGATCTGGTAAAGACCCAGCAGATTCTTCAGCAGAATCTGCAGGGGGACAAGCTCAAGCTGGTCGAAGACAAGATGAAGCAGACGTTTCAATACGTGCACGAGCTGCTCAAGCAGCTAGGCGTGTTGAAACCCACCAGCCCCCTGGTGTACTCGATCCCCGGCGTAGCCGATTTCAGGAATCTCACGTTCGCCGAATCTTTCATCGACTACCGGAAGAAGCGCATAAGCGACAGGGAATACTTCGACACGATCCACTTTTTCATCAAATGGGCCCGTCCCGATACGGTCGTGATCGAGAAGGACATGCCGCCCGCGATGCAGAACATCCGAGAATCGCTGTGGCTGAGCAAGGTCAAGTTCGTCGAGGAGGAGAAGAAGAACGCCAAGGGTTTCGTCGTAGGCGCCAAGTTCATCGTTCCGGCCTCGGTGCTCACCGATGTGGTCATCAAGGCCGATCACGACCAGGGCAAGCTCCACTTCCAGACGACCCACATGTTCGGACTCGGCGTGGAATACCTTTCGGTTGCGGCGCCCGAGATCAACGATGACATGCTGGAAGATTTCGCCAAGGGGCTGATCGGGCAACCCAACCAGATCCGCAAATTCCGCGTTGCGGGAACCCCCGGGATGTTTCGCTGACCCGGCGCCGGCCTACGGGGGTGGCACTCCGCACCCGGCCTATTTGCGCTCGATCAGCTCGATCCTGTAGGCGTCGGGATCCTCGATGAAGGCGATCACGGTCGTCCCGTGCTTCATCGGTCCGGCCTCCCGAACGACCTTTCCCCCGCGTCGCCTCACTTCCTCGCAGGCCTTTCGGGCGTCGTCGACGGCGATGGCGACGTGGCCATAGGCGGTGCCGAGCTCGTACTTCTCCACGCCCCAGTTGTAGGTCAGCTCGAGCACCGCCGTGTCGGTTTCGTTCCCGTAACCGACAAACGCGAGGGTGAACTTGCCCTCCGGGTAATCGTTCCGGCGCAGCAGCCGCATCCCGAGAACCTCGGTGTAGAAGCGCAGCGACCGCTCCAGGTCGCCCACGCGCAGCATGGTATGAAGAATTCGCATCGATTTTCTCTCCTATCTCAGCGGGAACAGAGCGCAGGCATGCGTTCTTCGATCCACTTCTCGACCGCGGAGTTGAGCGACTCGGGAGTATGGGCGCGAGAATCGATCGGTGCGCCGATCTCGACCGTCACCGTCCCGGGACGCTTGAGGAAGGCTTTGCGCCCCCACAAGAGTCCTGCATTGTGGGCAACCGGCACCACCGGGGCGCCGCAGTGCACGGCGAGCCATGCTCCTCCGGGATGATACTTGCTCTTCTGGCCGGGCCGCACCCGCGTACCCTCCGGAAAAATCGCGATCCAGAATCCTTGCGCAAGTCGCTCGCGGCCCAGTTCCACCATGCGCCGCAGCGCCCGGTACCCGCTGCTGCGGTCGATCGCGATCGGGCTGGTCAGCGCCAGTCCCCAGCCGAAGAACGGTATCCAGAGCAGCTCGCGCTTGAGCACCAGCACCTGGGGCGGGAAAATCACCTGAAAGGCGAGCGTCTCCCAAGTCGACTGATGCTTGGAGAGGATCACCGCGGGCTCGCTGGGCAGGTTCTCCGCCCCGATCACCCGGTATCCGATCCCGAGCAGGTTCTTCGCGAGCCAGATCATCGTGCGCGACCAGCCGGAGATCACGCGATAGCGGGCGAGTCGCGGCAGGGGAAATGTGGCCAGCGCCACGATCGCGTAAGGCGGCGTAACGAGGATCTGGGCGACGACGAAGACGAGGGAGCGCAGAAATATCATCGACACAGGATCTGCGCGACTGCCGTGAGGTCGGCGTAAACGGTCGTCTCGACGGGCAGGTCGCCCGCGGCGCGCGTTTTCCGGCCTTTCCCCGTGAGCACCAGGATCGGCTGGGCGCCGGCCGCCGCCGCGGCCTGGAGGTCGCGCAGGCTGTCGCCCACGCATGGGGCCTCGTCGAGCGAGACGTTGAGCCGCTCCGCGATGGCGTGGAACATTCCGGGGTTGGGCTTGCGGCAGGGGGAATGGGATTCGTCCGTATCCGGGCAGTAGAACACCGCCTCGATGCGTCCGCCGGCGTGATTCACCGCCTTGTGCATCTTCGCGTGGATCGCGTTCAGGCTCGCCATGTCCAGCAGGCCGCGGCCGACGCCCGACTGATTCGTCGCGACCACCACGCGCCACCCCGATTGCGTGAGCCGCGCGATCGCATCGAGACTGCCGGGGATCGGACGCCATTCATCCGGATGCTTGATGAACCTGGCGCTGTCGTAGTTGATGACTCCGTCGCGGTCGAGAATGACGAGCTTCATTTTTCGACCGCGAGTTTGGAGATGTCGGCGACCTGGTTCATGAGCAGATCGAGCCTGCGCAGCAGAGCATGACGGTTTGCACGGACCCGCGTGTCTTCAGCGTTCACCAGGACATCGTCGAAAAACTTGTCGACAGCGCCGCGCATCGCAGCCAGGGTTCTGAGCGCCCCCGAAAAATCCTTTCGCTGCATGCTCGACTTGACCTGCGGTTCGACCTTCTGCATCGAATCGTACAACGTCTTTTCGGCGGAATCGGTCAGCAGGGCATCGCTGAGATCCCCCTGCGTAGCGTCGGATTTCCGAAGGATATTCCGGATGCGCTTGTTGGCGCCAGCCAGGCCTTCGGCCTCGGGAAGGCGTTGAAAGACCTGAACCGCATCGACGCGCGCCCGCACCTCCATGAGATTGGGGCGCTGACTGATCACCGCCTCGACCACCTTCTTGTCCATTCGAAACACGGTCGCGAGATTGTTCCAGTAGCGCTCAAGTATGAAATCGTGAACCTGATCGACGACCTTGGCGGATAGACCGCCTGCTGGAAACAGCGAAGCTCCGA
>DASSJA010000233.1:0-3366 GCA_035691445.1 Burkholderiales bacterium
TGGCGAGGAACACAAACGCAACGAGAGGCCGAATGGCCGAATGCAGCGATTTCATCGGGATCCTCCTGGGTTGTCGTAGCCGTTGCTACGGCCCGGATTAGACAGGCGACCGAACTCGGAGAAAATCAGCCTGAAGGAGGATCGGCGCCGTCCGGTTTGAGACCGCGCGATGTCGCAACGACCTGTTGATGCTAGGCTTGTTCAGCCCGTGACGGAGGGAGCGAACGAGGTACTTCGGTCCCGAGACTGAAGTACCCCTCCCGCGCTGCGGGGTTCAGCGCTGGTTCGGATTCGGCCGGCCGTAGATCTCCCGGCCGTGGTCGTTCACGTCCTGCCTGAGCTGCTTGCGCTCCTCGGGAGTCATGCGCGCATCCCGGTTCGCCTCGCCGCGCCCGAAGCTGACGTCGCGCGCGGGCATCGGCGCGGGAATCTGCTGGGGCGGCGGCGGCGCGCGCCGCGGCCCGCCGTGGGGGAAGCCGCGACCGCCCTGGACGTGCTGGCCCAGAGCCGGCAGCGCGATCAACGCGGCCAGGACGAGGGCAATCGAGGCGATCGAAATTTTCACCATCCGCTCCAGGGCAAACGGCGTTTACATTAGGTCATCTTTGTAAGACATTTACGACGCTCGCCCGGCCGATTGTAACAACTTGTTTCCACGCTTCTCCGGGCAATGCGCCGTTACGCTCGCGCTGCAACCGCTGCGCCCATAAGGTTAGGATACCGCCGATGACCGAGCCCAAAACGAGAATCCTGGTGGTCGACGACGACCTGCGCCTGCGCGATCTGCTGCAACGCTATCTTACCGAGCAGGGATTCGGCGTGCACACCGTTTCGGACGCACCGAGCATGGACAAGCTCCTCGGCCGCGAGCGCGTCGACCTGCTGGTCCTCGACTTGATGCTCCCGGGCGAGGACGGGTTGTCGATCTGCCGCCGGCTGCGGGGCGGCAAGAACACGGTTCCCATCATCATGCTCACCGCCAAGGGCGAGGACGTCGACCGCATCGTCGGCCTGGAGATGGGCGCCGACGATTATCTTCCCAAGCCCTTCAACCCGCGCGAGCTGGTGGCCCGCATCAACGCGGTGCTGCGCCGCCGCGCCGCTCCTCTCCCTCCGGGGGCCCCCGCGGTCGAGCCGGAGAAAGTCAGCTTCGGCAGCATGACGGTGAACCTCGCCACGCGCACGCTCGACCGCGACGGCCAGTCGATGTCGCTCACCACCGGAGAGTTCGCCCTCCTCAAGGTCCTGGTCACGAACCCGAGGACGCCGCTGTCGCGCGACAAGTTGATGGAGCTCGCGCGCGGCCGCGAATACGAGGTATTCGACCGCTCGATCGACGTCCAGATCTCGCGCCTCCGCAAGCTCGTCGAGAAGGACCCCGGGCATCCCGCTTACATCCAGACCGTGTGGGGCTTCGGCTACGTCTTCGTTCCCGACGGCGAGCCTCAATGACGCGGATGGGCCCGCGGCGATGGCGGCTGTGGCCGCGCTCGCTTCTGTGGCGAACCTTCATCCTGCTCGCCGCGCTCGTCCTCGCCACGACCGTCGGCTGGTTCGAGATCTTCCGCAACTACGAGGTCGAGCCGCGCGCGCGGCAGCTTTCGCAGAACCTCGTCAGCATCGTCAACATCACGCGCACCGCGCTGATCAACTCCCAGCCCGAGCGGCGCCGGGAGCTGCTCGCCGAGCTCGCGGATCGCGAGGGCATCCAGGTCTACACCGCCGAGCCCGGCGAGCGCCTCGCGGCACCGGCCGACCGGCCGGTGCTGAACCTCGCGACCGAGCTGGTGCGGCGGCAGCTCGGCGAGAGCACGCGCTTCGCCGGCGAGCGCGACGGCAAGCCCGGACTCTGGGTGAGCTTCTTCATCGCCGACGACGAGTACTGGGTGCGCATTCCAGGCGCCCGCATCGAACGGCAGATCGCGCTGCGCTGGCTGGGTTGGGGCGCGCTCGCGCTCACGCTCTCGCTGCTCGCCGCATACATGCTCGTGTCCCGCCTCAACCGGCCCCTGCGAGCGCTCGCGCTGGCCGCGGGCGCGATCGGCAAGGGAAAAGTACCCGACCCGGTTTCCGAGTCGGGCCCGGAGGAGCTCCGCACGCTCTCCCGGGCCTTCAATCAGATGTCCCGGGACCTCGCCCGGCTCGACGCCGACCGCGCGCTGATTCTCGCCGGCGTTTCGCACGACCTGCGGACGCCGCTCTCGCGCCTGCGGCTGGGACTCGAGATGAGCGGCGCCGATCCCCAGCTCAAGGACGGGATGACCGCCGACATCGAGGAGATGGACCGCATCATCAATCAGTTCCTCGATTTTGCGAGGACCGACGGCGGCGAGGCCATGCAGCGCGCCGATCTCGGCACGATCGCCGCGGAAGTCGCCGAGCACTACCGCCGCCACGGCAAATCCGTGGTCACCGATCTGGCGAGCGTCCCCGGGCTCCCCCTGCAGGCGATGTCGATGAGGCGGGTGGTGCTGAACCTCGTCGACAACGCGCTGCGCTACGGAGGAAAGGAGGTCAGCGTGGCGGTGCATGCCCAAGACAGCGTCGTGGTGCTCGACGTTTCGGATCGGGGTCCGGGCATTCCCCCTTCCGAGGTGGAGCGCCTGAAACAGCCGTTCACGCGGCTGCAGATCGCGCGCAGCGACAAGGGCGGCGCCGGTCTGGGACTGGCCATCGTCGAGCGGGTGGTGCGCGCGCATCGCGGTGCCTTCGAGCTGCTTCCGCGCGACGGAGGCGGCCTGATCGCGAAGATCAGCCTTCCGATCGGCGGGTGACGCCGTCGTGCGGCGCCGGGCGGATGCGGCTCGCGAAGTGGAGCAAGTCACGGATTTCGCCGCCATTCTGAGGCTACAATGCGAAGATCCGCGGTCTTCGGGGCGACCCGGGGACAAGAGAAAATAGCAAGAACAGGGGGAGACCAGGCATGAACCTGCGCGCTGTGTCGGTGAAGGGGATCCTCACGCTCACGGTTCTGTGGGGCTTCTGCGCCGCGGCGCATGCCCAGCTCCCCGGCCCTCCCGCGGGCAAGGCGCTGGTGTTCCTTTACCGCGTCGACCGGCAGCCGGTTGCAGGAAGCGTTGCGGCTGTGGTCAACGCGGACCGCGTTGGCGCGCTGTCGAACGGCACCTACGTCACCGCGGTCGTCAATCCCGGGAGAACGTTCCTCCGCGTGGGAGACCGCGTTCTCAGCACTCTCGCTCTCCAGACCGCACCCAACCAGAGGTACTTCGTGCTGGTCGAGGCCGTTCCGGGCGCGACTCCGCTCCGGGTGGAGATGCGCCAGATGACCGAGGCTGCCGCGCGCCGCTCTCTCGCGCAAAGCAGCCGCGCCGGAGCGGCGCCCGCGGCTGCCGCCGTGCCGCGCGC
>DASSJA010000234.1:0-6371 GCA_035691445.1 Burkholderiales bacterium
CCGTTCACGTCCGGGCATTTTCTGGGCACCGACTTCCTGGGGCGCGACCTGCAGGCGCGGCTGATCCTCGGCATCCAGGCCTATTTCCTGCCCGGTCTGCTTGCCATCACGATTTCCGTTGCCGGCGGAAGCGTTCTCGGCGTCCTCGCGGGGTACAAGGGCGGCTGGTTCGACACGATCATCACCTATTTCGACAACTTGCTCGACTCGTTTCCGCGCCTGGTGCTCATCCTCCTCGTGATCGCGGCTTTCAAACCCGACATCTACTACGTCATGGTCGTGGTCGGCATCACCGGCATGCCGGGGATCGCCAACCTGATCGCCGGCAAGATCGCGTTTCTCAGGCAGAAGAACTTCATCGAGGCGGCGCACGCGCTCGGGTTGCCCGCGCACACGGTCATTCTCAAGCACATCCTCTGGCTCAATTGCCGCGCGCTGCTCGTGATCCAGGCCACCCTCGGCATGGCGGAGGCGATCCTGGTCGAGACGAGCTTGAGCTACCTCGGCTTCGGCGTTCAGGAGCCGACGCCTTCATGGGGCAACATGGTCCAGGCGGGCGCGAATTATTTCCTGCAAGGCAACTTCTGGCCCTCGACCGCACCGGCGCTCGCGATCCTCGCGACCATTCTCGGATTCCAATTGCTCGGCGACGGGCTCAACAACCTCTTCGAAGGCAAGCGGAGGAAGTGATGGACGCACCGCTGCTCGCCGTCGAGAATCTGCGAACCTATTTCTACTCGCGGGCCAAGCGCGCCTTCATCCGCTCGGTGGACGGTGCGAGCTTTGGCGTCACGCGCGGTGAAACGCTCGGCATCGTGGGCGAGAGCGGCAGCGGCAAGAGCGTCACCGCGCTCACGGCTGCGGGCCTGGTCACCGCGGGACCGGGCGTCATCGGCGGCCGCATCGACCTGCAGTCCAACGGCGAGCGGCGCAACCTGCTCGACGGCCTGGAAAGGTATGCGCGCGTAACGGAGCGGGACGGGCGTGTCATCGCTGTGGAGAAGGACGAGCGCGGCTGGCGCAAGCACTCGGATGCTTTGATGGCGGGCGTGCGCGGCAAGGAGATTGCCATGATTTTCCAGAACCCGCGCTCGGCGCTGAACCCTTACTCCACCATCGGGAGTCAGCTGGTGGAGACCATACGGATGCACACGAAGCACAAGGGCGAGAGCGAAGCAAAAGAACGCGCGATCCACTGGCTCGAGCGCGTGCGCATCGATTCGCCAAGGCTGCGCTTCGACAACTTCCCTTTCGGGATGTCCGGCGGCATGTGCCAGCGTGCCATGCTCGCGATGGCGCTCTCCGCCGAACCGTCTCTCCTGATCGCCGACGAGCCGACCACGGGCCTGGACGCCACCATCCAATCGCGCATTGTGGACTTGCTCGCCCAGCTCAAGACCGAGACCGGCATCACCACGCTTCTCATCAGCCACGATATCAGCGTGATCCAGCGCCTCTCGGACCGCATTGCCGTGATGTACGGCGGCACAGTGGTGGAGAGCGGTCGCGCCTCGGAGGTGCTCGCCCCGGAAGCGACGACGCGCCACCCGTATACCGCCGCGTTGCTCGACTCGATCCCGAGCGCGGAGGCGATACGCAGGAAGAGTTATCTGCACGCGATCGAAGGCGAGGTGCTCGATACGATAGACGTGCCGCGCGGCTGCCGTTTCTACGGCCGCTGCAACCGGGTCACCGAAGCGATCCGCGAGAGCTGCGCGGGTCTCGAGCCTCCCCTCGGGGAGGTCGGGCCGGGGCACAAGGTGCGCTGCTGGCTGTATCCTGCGGCAGGGAAAGCATGAGCAGCGCCATTCTCGAAGTCACCGATCTGCGCAAGCACTACAGCCAGCGCCGAGGCCTGGTCTCGATGCTGACCGGGCAGGGGCGCGTGATCCCTGCGGTGGATGGCGTGAGCTTCTATCTCAGGGAAAACGAGACCGTCGGCCTGGTAGGGGAGTCAGGCTGCGGCAAGACCACGATCGGGCGCACGGTGCTGCGACTGACCGACCCGAGCAGCGGGCGGATCGTGTTCGACGGGCGCGACATCACCACCTTGAGCCGCGCCGAGCTGCGCCCGTTGCGGCGCGAGATGCAGATGATCTTCCAGGACCTCGACGCAGGCTTGAACCCGGCGATGCGCGTCCGCGACATCCTGCGCGAGGCGCTCACCGTTTACGAACGCCCAAGCGACGCCCAGATCGCGAGCCGCATCCGCCAGCTGCTGGAGCAGGTGAATCTCAAGGAGAGCAAGCTGGCGAATTTCCCCCCGGAACTCTCCGGGGGCGAGAAGCGCCGCGTGGGGATTGCACGGGTGCTCGCGGTGCGTCCGCGCCTGATCGTGGCCGACGAGCCCACGAGCGCGCTCGACATCTCGATCCAGGCGCAGGTCGTCAACCTCCTTCGCGACCTGCAGAAAAACCTGGGGCTCACGTATCTGTTCATCTCGCACGATCTCCCGATCGTGGAACTGGTCAGCCAGAAGGTCGCGGTCATGTATCTCGGGCGCATCGTGGAGATGGGCCTGGCGGAGAGAATTGCCCACCAGCCGCGCCATCCCTACACCGGCATCCTGTGGTCGTCGCTCGCGGACAAGCAGACCACCGAAGCGAGCCGGCGCGTGCGCAACGTGGCCGTCGAGCGCGACCGCCGCGCCTGGGGCGTGTTCGACTTCGAGCAGCCGGCGGGCGGCTGCCGCTTCGCCCCGCGCTGCCCCCTGTACAGGGACAAGGGCCGGCCCGCCGTCTGCACCGATCCCGCCTCCGAGCCCAAGCTGAGGGACGTGGGGCACGGGCACGTGGTGGCGTGTCATTTCGCGTAAGGCCGGTGCGGCAACCGCTCTGCGCGAGCGTTTGAAGCGAGAGTGGTCGGGGTGACTGGATTCGAACCAGCGACTCCTGCGTCCCGAACGCAGTACTCTACCAGGCTGAGCTACACCCCGAACCGGAGGGAGCGCGGAGGAAGGAGCGCTTCGGGAACGACCCTAGTAATCGCGCTCGACCGCGAAGGTCGCCAATTCTAGCAAAGAATCGCGATAGCTTGAACTGGGCAATGCAGCGATGGCGCCGCTCGCAGCGCGCGCTTCGTCCTTTGCTTTTTTCCTCACGTAGTCGAGCGCGCCCGTCACGTGAATTGCATCGAGGACCGCGCTGAATTCCTCTCCGCCGCCGCGCTCTATCGCCGAGCGCACCAGCGCCGCTTGTTCGGGCGAACCGTGCTGCATCACATGGATGAGCGGCAGCGTCGGCTTCCCCTCCCGGAGATCGTCGCCCAGGTTCTTCCCGGTGTGCGCGGCGTCTCCGGAGTAGTCGAGCACGTCGTCTATGAGCTGAAAAGCCGTCCCCAGGTGCATGCCATAACGCGCAAGACCCGTTTCGAGCACGGCATCTGCCTCACCCAGGATCGCGCCGAGTTGCGCCGCCGCCTCGAAGAGCTTTGCGGTCTTGCGCCGGATGACCTCCAAGTAGGCGCTCTCGCTCATCGCGAAATTGTGGGCATTCATCAGTTGCAGCACCTCGCCTTCGGCGATGGCGTTGGTGGCGTTCGCCAGCACCTCCATGACCCGCATGCTCCGGACGGCCACCATGATCTGGAATGCGCGCGAGTACAGGAAATCCCCCACGAGCACGCTCGCCGCGTTGCCGAACTCGGCGTTGGCCGTCTTGCGTCCGCGCCGCAGCTCCGACTCGTCGACTACGTCGTCATGCAGGAGCGTGGCCGTATGGATGAATTCGACGACTGCCGCGAGGTCCACGTGGTGCTCACCCCGATAGCCCGTCGCTCCTGCGGCAAGGAAAACCAGCGCGGGGCGAAGCCGCTTGCCGCCGCCCGCGATGATGTACTCCGCGATGTGCCGGATGAGCACGACGTCGGACTCGAGCCTGCGGCGGATCATGGCGTCCACCGCCTGCATGTCTGCGGCGATGAGGTTGCGGAGAAGTTCGGGCTGCAAGGGAGTAAAGCGGAGTTGGACTTAACGGCGGGTCAGGAGCATAGCATAATTTCTTTGACCACACTCGCTAAACGCATGTATAATTTCGCGTTTTTCACGAGCGGCACGGAGATCAGCATGTACGCGGTCGTCAGAACCGGGGGCAAGCAGTATCGAGTCTCCGCGGGAGAGAAATTGAGGATTGAAAAGCTCGCCGTCGCGGTCGGCAGCGAGTTGGTTCTCGACGAAGTGCTCCTCGTCGGTGAAGGTGAGGCGCTCAAGGTCGGCACCCCGGTCGTGAAAGGCGCCTCGGTCAAGGCGAAAGTCTTGGCCCACGGCCTTGCCGACAAAGTCATGACCTTCAAGTTGCGTCGGCGCAAGAACTCCAAGCGGCTGCGGGGTCATAGACAGGCCTATACGGAAATCGAAGTTACCGGCATCGGGCAGCCTTAGCGACACACGGAAAGGCAGCAAGCCATGGCACACAAGAAAGCAGGCGGCAGCTCCCGAAACGGCCGCGATTCACAATCGAAGCGCCTGGGGGTCAAGCGTTTCGGCGGGCAGGTCGTGCCCGCCGGCAGCATCATCGTTCGCCAGCGCGGCACTCGCATCCACCCCGGCGACAACGTCGGCATCGGGAAAGACCATACCCTCTACGCGAAGGTGAGCGGCAAGATCCGCTTCAACCTGAAAGGCCCGGCACGCAAGCAGACGGTCAGCGTGGTGCCGGCTTAAGAAGCAAGCTGCTCTCCCCTAAAGCCCTATCCACGTGGTAGGGCTTTTTGTTTTCCTCGATGAAATTCATAGACGAAGCCCGCATCGAAGTCCATGCCGGAAACGGCGGCGATGGAGCGGTGAGCTTCAGGCGCGAAAAGAACATACCGCGCGGCGGACCCGACGGCGGGGATGGCGGCCGGGGTGGGAGCGTCTATGCCGTCGCGAACCGAAACATCAATACCCTCGTCGAATATCGCTTCGCGCGCATTCACCGCGCGCGGGACGGCGAGCACGGGCGCGGGGCCCAATGCAACGGGAAAGGCGCCGATGATGTCTTGCTGCGCGTGCCTCCCGGCACCGTGGTCACGAACGCGCAGACGGGAGAAACCATCGCTGACCTCGCCGAGCACGAACAGGTCGCATTGCTCGCGCGGGGAGGCAAAGGAGGTCTCGGCAACGTCAATTTCAAGTCGAGCACCAACCGCACGCCCCGCAGGGCGACACCGGGGGAGTCTGGCGAGCACCGCACGCTCAAGCTCGAGCTGAAGGTGCTCGCCGATGTCGGATTGCTGGGACTGCCCAATGCCGGAAAATCCACCTTCATTCGTGCCGTCTCCGCCGCACGCCCCAAGGTTGCAGACTATCCTTTCACGACCTTGCATCCGCATCTCGGCGTGGTCCGTGTCGGGGTCGACCGCAGCTTCGTGATCGCCGACATCCCGGGCCTCATCGAAGGAGCCGCCGAGGGCGCGGGCCTGGGGCACCAGTTTCTCAGGCACCTCGCGCGCACCCGGCTGCTTCTGCACATCGTCGATGTGGCGCCCTTCGATCCGGGCGCCGACCCGGTCCGCGACGCGAAATCGATTGCCGCGGAGCTGAAGAAATTCGATCCGGCGCTCTACCGAAAGCCCCGCTGGCTCGTGCTCAACAAAATCGATATGCTCCCCTCCGAGGAGCGCCGCGCCGCGACCGCCGAGCTCGTGCGCCGGCTGCGCTGGCGCCGCCCGAGCTTCTCCATATCGGCGCTCACCGGAGAAGGTTGCCGCGAGCTCAGCTTCGCAGTGATGAAATTTCTGGAATCCGGAAAGACGGCATGAAGGACGCGCGGCGTTTCGTCGTCAAGGTTGGCAGCGCGCTGGTCACCAACCAGGGAGCAGGGCTGGACGCGGCCTCGATCGCGCGCTGGGCGAGCCAGGTCGCGAAGCTTCGCCAGGCCGGCAAGGAGATCCTCCTCGTTTCGAGCGGCGCCATCGCCGAGGGAATGCAGCGCCTGGGCTGGACGCGCCGCCCGAGCGCCATGCACGAACTGCAGGCGGCTGCCGCTGTCGGGCAGATGGGGCTCGTACAGGTATACGAGTCGTGCTTCCGGCAGCATGGCCTGCGAACGGCGCAGGTCCTCCTGACCCACGCCGATCTCGCCGACCGGCAGCGCTACCTGAACTCCCGGTCCACGTTGCTGACGCTGCTCGGACTCGGAATCATCCCGGTGATCAATGAAAACGACACGGTCGTCACGGACGAAATCCGGTTCGGCGACAACGACACGCTCGCCGCGCTGGTCACGAATCTCGTCGAGGCCGATTGCCTCATCATATTGACCGACCAGCAGGGGCTCCACACCGAGGATCCGCGGCGAAATCCGGGAGCGACCCTGATCAGGAACGCGCTGGCCGGCGAGCCCCGCCTCGAGGAGCTCGCCGGCGGCTCGGGATCGGCCATCGCCAAGGGC
>DASSJA010000235.1:0-3260 GCA_035691445.1 Burkholderiales bacterium
CTGTTCGGCTTGTCCCACGGCATCGTCAGCCGGGCGCAGTATTCGGCTCTTGTTGCGGCCGTGATCGCGAGCGCCGTCGTACCGACATTGATCGCGAACGCTTGGTTTCTCCCGCATCACCTGTTGCCACGAGCCGATGAATCCAAGAATGCCGAACCTTCGGCGTCGGTCGCAAAAGCGAAACGAGGGTAAGGTCATGTACCGGAAGATCCTGGTCGCATACGACGGATCCGAAGCCGGTAAGAAAGCATTTGACACCGCGCTCGAGCTCGCGGTGGGGGACCGCAGCGAGCTCTACGTTGTGACCGTGTCGCGACCGCCGGAGTTCGGCGACGAGGTGGAAACCGAGGCGGTGATCGAGAACTCGCGCGAGTATCACCACAAGTTGTTGGCGCCGCTTCAGGCAATTGCCTCACGACGCGACGTTCGCGCGCATTTCGAGGTCGCGGTGGGGCACGCCGCCGAGCAGATTATCTATCATGCCGACCGGCATCAGGTCGATCTGATCGTCGTCGGAAATCGCGGGCGCTCCAAATTCGCGCGTCTGCTGCTCGGCTCCGTCTCGAAGCAGGTCACCGAGTACGCGGAACGCCCGGTGCTCGTAGTGCGCTGAACAGCTAGCCGCGCCCGGCCAGCCGCAGGTTGGCCTGGGTGAGGCGATCGACCAGCACGCGCATGAACGCCTTGTTGAACCCGACCTGGCAGCCGTCGGTCGCGACGCGCAGGGCGTCGGCCTTGATCTCCATCACCGTGACCTCGCCGAGCGCGGTGATCGTCGTCGTGCGACGCCCCATGTGGCCGGTGAAGTAGAGGATCTCGCCGAAGCAGCCGCCCGGCTTGATGACGTTGAGCTGCTTGCTGAGGAGCGTCACGCCGACGTCACCGCTCACGAGAAGGTAGAAGCTGTCGCCCTGATCGGCCTCCCGGATGATGACGGTCCCCTTTTCCAGGGTCTTCCAGCTGCCGATGCGCACGACCTCCCAGAGCGCGACGTCGTCGAAGTCCTCGAAAAAAGGCATCTCGCGCAGCTGATTGAATTTTTCCGAGTCCGAGGCCGATCCTCCGGAAAGGCGCAGCGTGGTGAACGCCTGGCTCAGGTCCTTGCCGAACTCCAGCCAGGTCTTGTAGCGGGTTGCGGGGTTTTTTTCGATCGCCTTTGTCACGATCTGGTCGAGCAGCGGCGAGAGATCGGGACGCAGCGTGGCGGGCCGCGCCGGCACGGTGTTGAGGATGGCGTAGGTCAGGCCCGCCTGAGTGGTCGCTTCGTAGGGAAGCCTGCCGGTGAGCAGCCGGTACATCACCACGCCCAGGGAATAGATATCGGTCTGGTGGGTGAGGTCTTCCATGCGAATCTGCTCGGGCGACATATAGGCGGGGGAGCCGACGCCCGTGATCTGGGTCGTCTCCTGTCCGTGCCGCTGCTGAAATGACGCGCCGAAGTCGCTCACCTTGGTATCGCCGTTCTCGGAGAGCAGGATGTTCCCGGGCTTGATGTCGCGGTGTATGACTCCGTGCTGGAACGCGTACTCGAGCGCGCGCACGCACTTGAAGATGATTTCGACGACCTTGTTGAGCGGCAGCAGGTTCGTGACCTCGGAGTGCGCCTCCAGCGTGGTCCCGGGCACGTACTCCATCACGAGGTAGCTGTGCTCTGGCTCGACCACCGCGTCGAGGATCTCGACGATGTGGGGATGGCTGAGCTTGCCGGCGAGCGCCGCTTCGGCGAGGAAGGCCTTGTGCATCATGCGCTCGGTCTGGGCGCTCAGGTTTTCCGCGAACAGGAACACCTTGATCGCGACCTCCCGGTCGGCGAACGGATCGTGCGCGAGGTACACGCGGCTGGTGGCGCCGCTGCCGATCTCACGAATGATCGGGTACTTGCCCAGGTGCTCCTGGAGCTCGAACTTCATCGCCATGTGCAGCCAAGTCTAAGCCAAGACTCCGCACCGGAGAAAAAGAAGCTACTCGCCCCTCACTCGAATCCCGCGAGCTGGGAAGGCAGTGAGGGGCGCTTGTCGGGGGCGCCTTTGCCGGGGTCCGGGGTGGATTTTTCCTCCGGCCGGACCCGGTCTTCGGGACACTCCTGATTCGGGCCGGGATGGATGAAGCCGTCCCCCTCGTACAGGGGAATGCGATTCTTGCCGTACATGAGTGTTTCCTCGGTCAGGGTTGTGCGGTGCACAGACAAGCATGTGGAGCCGTATGTGCTGGAATCAAGTAGCGTTGCAGGATCATTTGCTTAAGTTGATCGTACGGCGCGGCAGCGCCGGATATTGCACTGCGATATCACGGAGTCGAGGGCAGGGTGCCCGGGAGCGTCCCCGGCCTTGAAAATTGACGCGATTCCCCCACTTCGCATCTGGGTTCAGCGATACGAAAAAAATGCGCCTAGACAAGCTCACCACCAAGTTTCAGCAGGCCCTCGGGGACGCCCAGAGCGTCGCCGTCGGCAACGACCAGCAGTACATCGAGCCGCTGCACCTGCTGTCCGCTCTGCTCGCGCAGGAGGACGGCGGCAGCGCGTCGCTGCTCTCGCGCGCCGGGGTCAACGTCCCCAAGCTGCGCGAAGCGGTGCGGCAGGCGATTGCGCGCCTGCCCAAAGTCGAGGGCCATGGCGGCGAGATACAGATCTCGCGCGAGCTGAACGCCCTCCTCAATCTCACCGACAAGGAAGGGCAGAAGCGCGGCGACCAGTTCATCGCCTCCGAGCTGTTCCTGCTCGCGCTCTCGGACGACAATGGCGAGGCGGGGCGCCTGCTCAAAGAGAACGGTGGGAACAAGAAGGCGATCGACCAGGCGATCAAGGCGGTGCGCGGCGGCGAGTCGGTCGGCAGCCAGGAGGCCGAAGGCAGCCGCGAGGCGCTCAAGAAATACACGCTCGATTTAACGGAGCGGGCTCGAGCCGGTCGGCTCGACCCCGTCATCGGCCGCGACGACGAGATCCGCCGCGTCATCCAGATCCTGCAGCGCCGCACCAAGAACAATCCCGTGCTGATCGGCGAGCCCGGCGTCGGCAAGACGGCGATCGTCGAAGGCCTCGCGCAGCGCATCGTGAACGACGAGGTGCCCGAGGGGCTGCGCGGCAAGCGCGTGCTTAGCTTGGATATGGGCCTCCTGATCGCGGGTGCCAAGTATCGCGGCGAGTTCGAGGAGCGGCTGAAGAGCGTGCTCAAGGAGCTCGCGCAGGACGAGGGCCGGACCATCGTCTTCATCGACGAACTGCACACCATGGTCGGCGCCGGCAAGGCCGAAGGCGCGAT
>DASSJA010000236.1:0-7335 GCA_035691445.1 Burkholderiales bacterium
CAAGGATGAAACTCGCTCGATGCGCACCAAGGAAGAAGCGCACGACTACCGTTACTTCCCCGACCCAGATCTGCCTCCACTTGTTCTTGAGGAGGAGCAGATCGCCGAAATCGATCGGGAGCTCGCGAGGATCGGAACGCCGCAAGCGAGAAGCGCACGCTATTTCCTCGATTACGCGCAGCACGGACTAACACAGTACGACGCTCTTCTATTGACCCAGTCCAGAGAGGTTGCGGACTATTTTGAAGATATGGTCAGTCGTCTTGGGGCCGGATCCTCGAAGCTTTGCGCCAACTGGGCTGTGGGCGAGCTGGCAGGAGCATTGAGCCGAAGTGATCTAGACATCGTTTCGTCCCCCGTTTCAAGCGCCAAGCTTAGCGATTTGCTCAAGCGAATTAAGGACAACACCCTTTCGGTGAAGATGGCCAAAGACGTTTTCGACGCCATGTGGAACGGGGAAGGCACAGCCGATGAAATCATCGAGAAGCGGGGCCTGAAGCAGGTCTCCGACGCCGGCGCGATCGAGAAGATCGTCGACGAAGTCCTCGCGGCGAACGCGAAGCAGGTCGAGGACTACCGCGCGGGCAGGGAAAAGGCCTTCAACTCGCTGGTGGGGCAGGTGATGAAGGCTACAAGGGGAAAGGCGAATCCCGCGCGGGTCAACGAGATCCTGAGGCGCAAGCTCGCGCGCTGAGCGCTATTTCGCGGCGGCCTTGCCGGTCGTCAGCTCGATGTAGCGCCGCTTGTCTTCGTCGTATTTGGCGTTGACCGTGCTGATTTCCCTCTTCTTGACCTCGAGCAGGGCGGTCTGGTTCTTGATCTCGATCTCGGTGTTGGCGATGTCCTGCCTGAGCTTGAGCGGCATCGGCTTCTTGACGTAGAACTCCTTTTCGGTCTCGAGGTCCTTCTGGTGCTTTTGTGCGCCGGCGATGCGCTTTTGGGTGTCTTCGATGGCGGTCTGGGCTTCCTGCAGGGCGCGCGTGCGGGCGTCCTCTATGTCCTTCTCGCTCGAATAGGTGTTGAGCAGCGCGAGGTTCTTGCGGCGCTCCTCCCGGCTCTTCTCGTTTTCCTCCAGTTTTTTCTTGCGCTCCGCCTCGCGCGCCTGGATCTCCGCCGGCGTCGGCTGCCGCGTCGTTTTGCGGATCAAAGTACCGGATTTGTTGAGGATTTCCGTATCGCGCCCGAGGCACTCGGGGGGCGGAACCTGCGTGTAGTAGACCCTGCCTCTCGCATCGATGCACTTGTACATGCGCTGCGGCGCCTGCTGCGCCAGCGCGGAGGCGGTCACCGCCGACAGCAACAGGAACATCGCCGCATGGCTACGCATAGTGAGCGATCCCATATAGTCGCCTGTACTCCATGATCGCGTTGAGATTCTGCCCGAATTCGGCGCGGTCCTTGAGCCAGCTCATCAGGTCGTCGAGACTCGCTATGGAAACCACGGGAATACCGTGGCGCTTCTCGATTTCCTGGATCGCGGAGAGCTCGCCCTGGCCGCGCTCCATCCTGTCCAGGGAGATTACCACTCCGGCCGGAGTCGCGCCGTGTGACGAAATCACGCCCAGCGACTCCCTGACGGCGGTCCCCGCGGTCAGGACGTCGTCCACGATCAGCACGCGGCCCGCGAGCGGCGCGCCGATAAGCGTTCCGCCCTCGCCATGGTCCTTGGCTTCCTTGCGATTGAAGGCGAAAGGAACGTTGCGGCCTTCGCGCGCCAGCGCGACCGCGGTCCCCGCCGCGAGCACGATTCCCTTGTACGCGGGGCCGAACAGCATGTCGAAACGCACGCCGGAGGCGAGGATCGCTTTTGCGTAGAATTGCGCCACACGCTCGAGGGCTGCCCCGGTGTTGAACAGGCCCGCGTTGAAGAAATACGGCGTCTTGCGACCCGACTTGGTGACGAACTGGCCGAACTTCATCGCGCCCTGCTCCACGCAGAAGGCGATGAAGTCCTCGCGAAAATCGGCCACCTGAGGATACCCGAGAAGAATTCGCCGAATGTTACGCATTATCACGCTCAATCTCAACGGAATCCGCTCGGCGCTCGCCAAGGGTTTTCCGCGCTGGCTCGCGCGCCAGCGCGCCGACGTCGTGTGCCTGCAGGAGATCAAGGCACAGGAGGCCGACCTTGCCGATCTCGCCCTCGTCCCCAAGGGGTACCACGGCTACTACCACTGCTGCTCGACGAAGAGAGGCTACAGCGGGGTGGCGCTCTATTCCCGCGAGAAGCCCGATCGCGTGTCCTGCGGCTACGGCAGCCGGGAGTTCGATCCGGAGGGCAGATTCCTTCGGGCGGATTTCGGACCGCTTTCCGTGGTGTCGGTGTACCTGCCCTCGGGGTCGAGCTCGGAGGAACGGCAGCAGGCGAAGTTCCGGTTCCTGGACGAGTTCATGCCGGTCCTGAAGAAGCTCGGATCGAGCGGGCGCGAATTCGTGATCTGCGGCGACTGGAACATCGCGCACCGGGAGATCGACCTCGAGAACTGGCGCGGCAACCGCAAGAACTCGGGATTCCTCCCCGAGGAGCGCGCCTGGCTCACGACGGCGTTCGACAGGATCGGCTGGGTCGACGTGTTCCGCCGCGTCGATCCCCGCCCGAGGCAGTACACGTGGTGGTCGAGCCGCGGCCGGGCCTGGGCGAAGAACGTGGGCTGGCGCATCGACTACCAGATCGCGACGCCGGGAATCGCCGCCCGGGCGGAGAAGGCGAGAATCTACAAAGCGAGGCGTTTCTCGGATCACGCGCCGCTCACGATAGACTACGACGCAAAGCTCTGACGCAGGGTCAGTGGAGCGGAAGGTTACAATCAAGCATGCCACCCGCCCCTCCGGCCTCAGAAACAACGTCGTGGGGGAAGGCGCTGCTGAATCGACGCATGCTGATCTGCGTCTTCACTGGTTTTGCCTCAGGCCTGCCTCTCTACGTTCTGATAAGCCTTTTGCCGGCGTGGCTCAAGACCGAGGGACTGAGCCTCGCGGTCATCGGCGGCTTTTCCCTGATCCAGTTTCCCTACACTTGGAAATTCCTGTGGTCGCCTCTTGTCGATCGCTATGCCTTGCCGTGGCTGGGCCGCCGGCGAAGCTGGATGCTGCTCGCCCAGATCGGTGTGCTCACCGGTGTGTGGGCGCTCGGCGGGTTTTCTCCGCAGAGCCATCTGCAAATCGTAATCGCGCTCACGGTCGCGCTCGCCTTCCTCAGCGCGACGCTCGATATCGCGCTGGACGCGTATCGGCGGGAACTGCTGCGCGAGGAGGAGCTGGGCCTGGGCAACGCCGTGCACGTCAATGCCTACAGGATCGCGGGACTCGTGCCAGGGTCGTTGTCACTGATCCTTGCCGATCATCTGCCGTGGAACATGGTGTTCGCGATCACGGCGCTGTTCACGCTGCCCGGCATTGTCATGGTGATGGTCGTGTCCGAGCCGAAACTCGGCATCGGTGCGCCGAAGACCCTGCGCGAGGCGGTAATCGAGCCGTTCCGCGAGTTCATCACTCGTAAGGGCTGGCGCGACGCGCTCGTGGTGTTGTCCTTTATCTTTTTCTACAAACTCGGGGACAGCATGTGCACCGCGCTCGCCACACCGTTCTACCTGGAAATGCGGTTCTCGATGTCTGAGATCGGCCTGGTCGCGAAGCACGCCGGTCTGTGGCCGAGCGTGATCGGCGGGCTGCTGGGAGGTCTGTGGATGGTGCGCCTGGGGATCAATCGGGCGTTGTGGCTGTTCGGCGCGGTACAGTTCGTGTCGATTTTCGGTTTCGCTTGGCTTGCCGTGCGTGGTCCGGTCGGCTCGGCGTCAAGTGCGGATCTGGCCGCTCTCGCCGGTGTCATCGGGCTGGAAGCGCTGGGTGTCGGCCTAGGCACCGCGGCTTTCGTCGCCTTCATCGCCCACACCACGCATCCTGCTCACACGGCGACGCAGTTCGCTCTGTTCACCAGCCTGGCCGTAGTGCCACGCACGTTCATCAACGCCACGACGGGATGGCTGGTGGAGAGAATGGGTTGGTTCGATTTCTACCTGCTGTGCGCCGCCCTCGCCGTGCCCGGCATGCTACTGCTGCTCCGGGTCGCGCCATGGAATGCCCAGCCCGACAGGAGACTGGCCGAAGGCGCCGGCTAACACGGCAATCGTACTTCGGATATCCCGGGACGGTAGGCCAGCGTCGCGTCGAAGTCTCGGAGACTGTGCCTGTCAGGCATGGGCCTTGAGCACCAAGCTCAAGGCCAGCGCCGAAATGTACAAGCCAAGGCCGAACACAGCGTGATTCATCAAGCTTCGGAGCCTGGCCTGAGCAGGGTTGGACGTCTTCGAAGACGCCATGCCCAGCCCGAACGATGGTTGCATGATGAAGAAAGGGATTGCGACAGTGGAAATTCCCAGGATCAGCGCCGGCAGAACGGTGGGCTCCTGCAGCCACCGGGGAGAGGCCAGAAGCACGAGGGCCAACGCGAAGATGATGCCGATCGCGTAGTGAGCGATCCAGCCAACGGCGCACTCGGTCGGCTTTTTCGGCGCTGCGGCGATGCTCCGGTGGCGGAAGACGCCCTTGGGCATGTAGCACAGCCAACGACCCACGAAGCAGTAATTGGACGAAGGGACGTTGAAGGTGTGTTTGAGAACGATGCCCCACAAATCCATGACTAGGGTTGCGCCGAGTCCCATGGCAATGGCAATCAAAACGTGGGTGAGCTCGAGGTTCATGAATCGCGATGTTTATCCTGGCGGCCTTCTATCGCTATATCAAAGTGCAGAACCTCTTCGCGAACGCCAAGTCGTGGTGTGGGGAGCGGAAAACCTCAGGACTTCGCTTTCCTGAAAGGTTTCGACCTGCTGGAACCGTTGAAGGCAACCGCTTCGCGAACGAGTGCCTTGAAGGCGCGCTCGTCGACTTTTTCCCCTTCGCGGATGTCGATCGCGCGGCGTGTGTTTCCGTCCAGACTCGAGTTGAAGAGACGGGCCGGATCCTTGAGAGACGCCCCCTTGGCGAAGGTGAGCTTCACCACCTTCTTGTAGGATTCGCCGGTGCAGACGATGCCGCCGTGCGACCAAACCGGAGTGCCCATCCACTTCCACTCCTCGACGACGTCCGGGTCTGCCTCCTTGATGAGCTTGCGCATTCTGCCGAGGGTTTCCCCTCGCCAGTCCCCGAGCTCCGCGATTCTTTCCGAGATGAGCTCCGATGCCGGCCGGCCCTGGCTCGCGCCCGACTTTTTCATGTTCTCATCCTGGAAGTTCCAGAGCCGCGCGGTTGGACCTCAGTCTGCCTTCACGAAATCGTACTTGCCGACACCCTGGACCAGGAGAAACCGGCAGGGCCGCGTGCCCGGGTTCGATATGTGGTGGACCGTCGGAGGCGTCACGCTAGCACGCTGACCCACGCCGATCTCGTGGCGGGCGGGCGGATTCCGCGTCTCGATCACCACGGTGCCCTCCAGTCCATAGTAGTAGTCGGACACTTCGCTGTGCCGGTGCCACGGGATTTCCTCACCGGGGTCGAGCGTGTACTCGCGCACGAGAACGTCGGCGCCTTTCGCAACGAGGTGTATGTTGCGGACTTTATAGGGCTGTACCTTGGCTTCGTTCACCTGCCTCCCCTTTGGCCCGCTCTGCCGGCGCTGATAACGGTGCGATACAAACCCGGAGTGATGCCATGGATCTTCTTGAACTCCCGGGTGAAGTGCGCTTGATCGGAGAAACTCAGCGTGTGGGCCACTTCGGAGATCGGCAGACCGTCCCGAAGCATTCTCTTGGCCGAAACGCAGCGCAGATTGCGCAGGTAGCGCATCGGGGAAAGGCCGAATCGGCGGGTGAATCTGCGGATGAGCGCCGACCGGCTCATCGCTTCGCTCCCCACGATCCGGAGCAGCCCGCCGCCGTCGCCGGCGCGATCGAGGGTCAGGCGCGGCGTTTCAACGTCGCGTTGCGGGATCGCATGCCGAGCGAGCAATGCGAGGAGCGCCTGCGCGAGGAGCGCCTTGCGGTCGGCGTCCCGCATGGGCGCTGGAGACAGCGCGGCGCCCAACCGCCTCGCGGCGGACGGGTCGTGGATCACCGTTCCCGGAAAGCTAACCTGCGATGCGCCGAACAGCAGCCCCGACAGTGAGGAAAACCATTCCTCGCCGACGTATCCCATGCGATAGGCGAGGCGGCCGATGTCCGTTCCGCCGGTGTGCACGACGTAAGGCGGAATGATCACGACGTCGCCCGCCCGGGCCGTGAGCGCCCGGCCGGAGGCTGTGAAGGCACAGGCGCCGCGTTGGATGCAGCCGATCGCCCAGGTCTCGTGGAAGTGCTCGCGGAAACGGTGCTCCACGACCTCGGCGTTCATGATCTCCGTGTCGGCGGCGTGCGAGAACGTCCAGCGGATGTTATTGCTCATGCGGTTCGCAGATCTGCCAAAGTCTCCAGGTCCTCGACGGTAAGGGCGAATGAGAACCGATAGCCCGGGCCGACGGTGCGCGGCCGCAGCATCGAGAGCTCCGCTCGAGGATGGTCGTACAAGTCTAAGCTGGCGTCGCCTTTCAGGATAGGTCCCACGTGCACGTCGCGCGATTTCAGGCGCGCGAGCTCGCAGACCGCGGGCCGGTCGTGCATTCCCCGGGAGAGGTTCGGGAACAGCCTGACGTTGACGGCCTGGGCGAAGGACGGCGTGGGGAGGACCCGGCTCGGCTCGCGCAGGGTCACGCACGCGCTCGCGAGCCGCCGGTCTTTCGCCGCCAGCGAGGCGCCGAAGCGGCCGCCGGGGGCATGCTGCGAGGAAGCCTTCCCCGGGACGTCGTAGGCGCGGGTGATCCAGGTGGAGCCGATCTGCTTCGGCCAGCCCTGGATCAATCCGCGCATCAGCGACATGTCCTGGTCCACCCAGATGAAGGGACAGTAGGCGACGCTTTCGCCGCGGTAGCGGCCGTTCACCAGAAATATGCTCTCCTTGTACTGGGAGCTCACCGGATCGAGAAACTCATCGCCGTCGTCGGTCGCGAACTGCCACTCGATGAAGTAGGCGCAGCAACGCGCATCCGCGAACCCGAGCGGCGGCGGCAGCAGAGAGCCGACCGCTTCGGCATCGGCCTCGAACTCGACGGCCAGGCAGTTGCCGGCGTAGTGCCAGGGCGGGCGGGGAGCCAGCGATGAGCGTCCGGTGGGCGTGCGCGGGTGCGAATAGCCTTGAATCATGCCGGGACCTCGGCGTGGAAAACCTCAAGGCTCCCACTTCACCGCTGTGCCGTCTTGAACGCTATTGCCTGCGCTCCATCACGTCCCTGAGGCAGAGGCTCCGCGCCGAGAAGCTGCGCGGGCATCGCTGCCGATGGCTGCCGGGCTCCGCGCAATTCGCGTC
>DASSJA010000237.1:0-5353 GCA_035691445.1 Burkholderiales bacterium
GATCCCCGCCGCGTCGAGAAGCTTCCTCGCCTTCGACAGAGCCGCCCTTCCCTCTTGATGGTAGTAGCGCCGAATCTGGCTTGCGCCGATAACCGCGCCCATCCCGCCAATCCTGGGTACTGGAAGACGCACGTTGACCAGCTCGACCGCAGGCTTCTCGCGATACCAGTCGGCGTGCTCTATCAGGCATTTGACCGCATTGAGTGAGTGCTTCGAGCCGTCCACCGCGAGCAGAATCTTCATCGCTGACTTCCTGGAGTTAGGGATCTTCGGGATCCGACGCCCCCATATTGCCCGGTACGAAGCAATGGGTGTTTGACCTAGGTCAATCCTGGCGAGCCGCAGGCTGATAAGTTCTGTTTCGTGCAGAGCACCGGCGTTGCCGGAGACAATGGAGATCCCGATGTACAAACACATACTCGTCCCAACCGACGGCTCGAAGCTGTCGGCAAAAGCCATTCGAGCGGCGATGCGGCTCGCCAAGACCTGCAGCGCGCGGATCTCCGGGGTTTACGTGGTTTCTTCGTACGTTCCACCGCTTTACGCGGAAGGCACGATTTACGGGGGGCTGTCTCCGCGCAACTACAGGGAACTTCAGCACAAGGAAGCGAAGAAGGCCCTCGCAGTGATCGACATCGAAGCCCAGACCTCCGGGCTGCACGCTTCCACGATGTCCGTCACCGCCGAGCAACCGTGGAAGGCCATCATCGGCGCCGCCCGCTCGAGGAAATGCGATCTCATCGTCATGGCTTCGCACGGCCGGCGCGGGCTGTCCGCGCTGCTCCTCGGCAGCGAAACCACGAAGGTCTTGACCCACAGCAAGATACCCGTGCTGGTGTGTCGGTAGGATCACCATGGGCTACCTGACCATCGAGCAGCGCGAATCGCTCCAGGCAAACCTGGCCGACCGGGCGGCGGCTTTGCGCGGCGAAATCGCGGCGGCCCTGCGCCGCTCCGGCAGCCCCGAAGCGATCGGTCTCGCCAACCACCTGGATGAAATCGACGACGAAGCGGTGGCCGATCTCGAATCGAGCATCGAAATCGCAGAGATCCAGCGCGACGTCGAAGAGCTCCGCAAAGTCGAGCGGGCGCTCGAGCGCTTGCACGAACCGAATTACGGAGTCTGTGAGGTTTGCCGGACCGATATCCCCTACTCGCGCCTGAGCGCGAACCCGTCGGCGACGCGCTGCATTTCCTGCCAAATGCGGGCCGAGCGGTCACGAGCAGGGCCGGCGAGACCGGGACTGTGAGTCTAATCTCGGGTGGGTCCGCCTAACGTCAACGCTCCGTGCGCAGCCGAAGGCAGACTTCTTGGGACGGGTTCTGGCGGTGTAGGCAGTCTACTGCAAACCTCTCTCCGTGAAATTTCCCAGCTAGCAGGGAAGAATACAGGGAATTATCGCCCTTCCGTCCAGTTTGGAAGCCCTCGCCCCTTTGAAATGCCTGTCCGGGCATATCCAGGCGGCCCCCAGGGCAACACAGTTAACAGGGAGTTTTTCTCCACGTTAACAGGGAATGATCAGGGGGCAAGATTACCCAACCCCTATAACCCTTAGGTCGCGCTAAGCGGATTTGAATGACCGCTTTCGACCCAAAGCGGCCACTCGAAGGGCTACAAAAACCCCGCCGAAGCGGGGTCTGTGTACTTGCTACTTGCGGCTCAACCGCTCAATGCACCTGGAGCGTTTTCGCTGCCGCTACGATTTTCTTCGGCAGCGTGAGTTCTAGCACGCCGTCGTTGTACTTGGCTTGAGCAGTCGCTTGATCGACTTCCTGACCGAGCGCGAACGCGCGCTGGATCTTGCCGTAATAGCGCTCGCCGCGAAGCATCGTCTCGCCCTTCTCGACGTTTTTTTCGTGCTTCACTTCCGCAGATACCGCGACTTGGTTGCCGCTGATAGTTATGCTGATGTCTTCCTTCTTGACACCAGGTAAATCGGCCAGGACTTGATACTCCTTGTCATTCTCGGTTACGTCCATGCGGAACTGCGTCGGCGCGGTTGCACGCGTCTCAGGGCTAGGCAGCCATACGGGGACGCCACGGATCAGGTTCTCGAATGCATCCTCGAGCGGATTAAAGCGTGTGATGTTTAGCATCTTGTTCTCCTGTGAAAACTCGGCGCTGAATGACCGCGCATTGGTATATGGGGGCGCCATCGCTACTTGGCAAGCTGCGAGCCCAACTATATTCATGAGACAGGCCGGGCTTTCATGCCCAAATCCGATGTCTCGCGCCTTGAGCTACCCGTCGCCGGAGACTGCTACTGTTTGTTGTAGACGACATTGCGACAAGTCGAATGACGGCCTTTGGCCGTATCCATCCGTTCAGGAATCCAGTCTATATTGTCTTAGATGGCCGATTACACGCTCTTCGATTACCACGAACGCAGCAAGCATCGCCTGAACCGCTACGCGTCGGGCCCGAGGCGGCTTGACTGGGTCAATCAGCCAAATCCGTTCCTCCGATATGAAGGGGCCGTGCGCATTGAGCTGCCGCTTGTTGCGGACGATCTCGAGACGCGCTACAACGCATTGCGCGGTGGCCGCACGCCCGTACCGCACGCTTTCGACCTCGATTCGCTTGGGATGCTGTTCGAGCTGTCGCTGGGCCTCTCGGCCTGGAAAGGCTACGGCGAAACTTCCTGGGCGCTGCGCTGCAATCCCTCGAGCGGCAATCTACATCCCACCGAAGGCTATCTGGTGACGGGCGACGTGCCTGGCCTTGCGACGGGTGTCTATCACTACGTGAGCTGCGATCACGCGCTCGAGCGCCGCGGGGAATGGGAGCGGCCGATCGAGCTTCACGGCCTTCTTATCGGGTTCGCGAGCATCACCTGGCGCGAAGCCTGGAAATACGGCATGCGGGCGTTTCGCTACTGCCAGCACGACTGCGGCCACGCCATTGCCGCGTTGAGCTACGCGGCAGCCGCGCTAGGCTGGCGCTCGCGCCTGTTGGCCGCGCCGAGCGACGCGGAGATCGCGGCGCTGCTCGGACTCCATCGCGACGCGGACTTGGCCGAAATGCAGGCGCCGGATTGCCTGTTGTGGATCTCCGCAGGCGACTCGCTGCCGGCAGAACTGCCCCCCACTCCATCGCGCTGGCATGGCAAGCCTAACCGGTTGAGTTCCGATCACGTCGAGTGGGAGGATATCGAACAGGCGCATCGCCTCACCGGCAAGCCGCGCCTAGACAATGAGCCCGCGAACCGCGCGAGAACAGTCCGCGAGACCGCCGGCGAGCCCGTGCGCGACCTCTCCGCGGCGCAAATCTTCCGGCAACGGCGCAGCGCGGTGGCGTTCGACGGCACCACCAGCATCGGCGCTGACGTATTCTTTACCATGCTCGATGCGACGCTGCCGCGCTCCAGTGCGCCGCCTTGGTGCGCCTGGCCCTGGGCCGCCGAAGTGCACCCCGCAATCTTGATTCACCGTGTGGACGGGCTCGATCGCGGGCTCTATGTGCTCGTGCGCAGCCCGGAGGCGCTCGCACCGCTGAAGGCGTCGCTTCGACCCGACTGGATGTGGCACAAGGTCGGCCCGGCGGAACTGCCGCTTTATCTGCTCATCGCTTGTGACCTGCGCGACTCTGCGCGGCTCATCTGCTGTCACCAGGACATCGCCGCCGATTCCTGCTACGCGCTGGGAATGCTTGCGCACTACGAGATCGCAGAAAAGGAGCCTTGGCACTATCGGAGACTCTATTGGGAATGCGGAATGCTCGGGCAGGTACTGTACCTCGAGGCTGAGGCTGCCGGTATCCGCGCTACTGGGATCGGCTGTTTCTTCGACGACGAGATGCACGCGCTTCTCGGGCTAAGGAACCATGCGTGCCAGAGCTTGTACCACTTCACGGCCGGCGGCGCCGTAAACGATGAGCGCCTTACGACACTTCCCGCCTATCCCTTTACCCGATCGCGGTCGATCACAAAAGCTTTCCCTATACGTTGATATGGGTTCCTGCTTTCACCGGGCGGCTGGGTGGTGAGCTCCAGCCCTGCTCAGTCTACGCTCCGAGTGACTGCCGCGGTGAAATGGCGACATTGCTCGCGAGTATATAATCCCCTGCTCCCCGGTTCGATTCCGGGCGGCGCGCATGGCAGTCGGGTTCAGGTCGCGCCGGAGGAGTCCATCCCGCCCGCACACCTCATCCCGCGCACGCGCGCGGCAGAAAGGCGCTATTGAAATCCGCGATATTTCGCGCCTTCGGTCGCGCGTCGCAGGCTGCACCCTGGGACAACGAAGAGTCGATCCGCGCAGAGCTCTTCAGTGTCGAGCGTCTCGAGGAGCACGCCGCGAGCCTCGCAGCAGCCCAACCCGTCACCGCGAGGCCGACGGCCGGGCGATCCCTCGCCGGTCGCCTGCGGGAGAACGAATCGGTTTTGCTCGAAGCCTATCGCGCCATCGCGAACGCAGTCGGCGCGGGTGGTGCGATTACACCGGCCGCCGAATGGCTGCTCGACAACTACCACCTCGTTGAAGGGCAGATCCGCGAAATTCGCGACGATCTGCCGTCCGGTTACTACCGCCAGCTGCCGAAGTTGACCACCGGACCTTTCGCCGGCTATCCGCGGGTCTTCGGCGTGGCCTGGGCCTTTGTCGCTCATACGGACAGCCGCTTCGACCCCGAGATGCTGAGCCGGTTCCTGAGGGCCTACCAGCGCGTTCAGCCGCTGACGATCGGGGAGTTATGGGCGGTCGCGATCACGCTGCGGATCGTACTCGTGGAGAATCTTCGACGCGGGGCCAGGCGCATCGTCGCGAGCCGCGCCGCGCGCCAGGAAGCGGACACCTTGGCCGACCGGCTCCTGGGCGTCAACGCGCACCCGGCCGAGCCGATCCGCTCGGTCTTTCAGCACTACGAACAAGCACCCTTGCCGGGGGCGTTCGCCGTTCAGCTCGTGCAACGGCTGCGGGATCAGGATCCGAAGGTCACGCGGGCGCTGATGTGGCTCGAGGAGCGCTTGCGGGCACAGCGGACGACTGCCGACGAGATCGTGTACGACGAACACCAAAGGCAAGGTGCCACCAACGTAACGGTGCGCAACATCATCACGAGCATGCGCCTGATCTCCGACGTCGACTGGCCGGACCTGTTCGAGAACGTCAGTCTCGTCGACGAAACCCTGCGCTCGGGTAGCAGCTTCGCCGATATGGATTTCCCGACGCGCAACCTGTACCGCAGCGCGATCGAGCGGCTGGCGCGGGGCTCGAACCTGACGGAACTGGAAATTGCGCGAGCGGCGCTTCTGGCCGCAAGCGATCCTCGAGCCACATCAGCGCCCGCGTGACCTTCGGATCCTGATCCCGCAGCCGTTGCACGAGCTGAACGGCGAACGCCCCCGGCAAGGGTGCT
>DASSJA010000238.1:0-5067 GCA_035691445.1 Burkholderiales bacterium
TTTGCCAACGGCGACGCCGGTGATCACGCCGTCGACGCTGGGACTTCCGGCGACCATTTTGATCGGCCACCCCAAGTTCGCCACGAATACGCCCTGATACTCGCTCGCGCTTCCTATCCTGAGGCATCATCTCTTTCGAAAAACGATGAGGTGCTGCCAGGGCAGGCCGCCCACGGTTTTCACCCAATCCAAAGGCAGGACCGCCGCCTCCTTCCGCACCTGCGCCTCGGTCATGGTGTGCAGCGCCTTGATCGGCACCTGCGGATCGTCACCGCGGAACTCGACGAACACGACGCGTCCGCCGGGCTTGAGCGCTCTTACGATGGCGGCGAGCATCTCGTAGGGGTATTCGAGCTCGTGGTAGACGTCGACCATCAGCGCAAGGTCGAGCGCTCCCTGCGGCAGGCGCGGATCGGTCGCGGTGCCTAGGATCGGCTTGACGTTGGTCACGCGGCGCTGCTTCATCTGCAGCCGCAGGATTTCGATCATCTCCGGCTGGACATCGACGGCGTAGACGGTGCCGCTCGGGCCCACGCGTTCGGCCATCCTCGAAGAATAGTAGCCGCTGCCCGCGCCGACGTCGGCGACGGCCATCCCGCGCTTGAGTTCGAGCGCGGCGAGCACGCGATCGGTCTTTTCCTCCTCCCTGCGCTCCGGCCGCTCCAGCCAGTACGCCCCGGAATAGCTCATCACCTTCGCGATCTCGCGGCCCATGTAGACCTTGCCGATGCCGTCGGGGCTCGCCGGAACACTGGTGTAGCCGCCACTTCCGGTATCCGCCGGCGCTTCCGCGACGGCGAGCAGCGGGACCAACAGGAACGCGCACAGCCAAGTAGAATTCTTTTCCATGTTCAGCGGCATCATAGCGGCAGTCGGCAGGATCAGCCGGGTGCAGGCGGCGAAAGGCGGGTTGCGGCTCGGGATCGAAGCGGGAAAGCTCGGTCTCCGCGACGTCGCGACCGGCGACAGCATCAGCGTCAACGGTGCCTGCCTCACCGTCGTCAAGCGGACGAAGAATGCCCTCAGCGTCGATGTTTCGCGCGAAACCCTGCGCGTGACCGCCGGCCTGGACCGGGCCGGAGAGGTGAATCTGGAGAAGGCGCTCAGGCTGTCGGACAGGCTCGACGGTCATCTGGTGCTGGGCCACGTCGACGGGGTGGGCAAGGTCACGAAGATCGCGCGGCTGGGCGCGAACCGCCTGTTGCGGGTGCGCTCGCCCGCTTCGCTGTCTCGCTATATCGCGCTCAAGGGATCGGTCGCGGTGCACGGCGTGAGCCTGACGGTGAACGCGGTGCGCGGTGCCGAATTCGACGTCAATCTGATTCCGCACACGCTCGCCGCGACCACGCTGAAGAACCTCCGCGTCGGCGACCGCGTCAACCTGGAAGTGGATCCCCTCGCGCGCTACGCGGAACGCCTGCTTCGCGGCTGATGGCGTTTTCCCCGGAAGAGATCGGGCGGCGCCGCGCCCTCGCGCCGCGGCCGGAGTTCCCCGAGGAGCTGCCGATATCGGCGAAGCGCGAGGAGATCGGGAAGGCGATCGCGGATCACCAGGTCGTGATCGTCTGCGGCGAGACGGGCTCGGGCAAGACCACGCAGCTTCCCAAGATCTGCCTGGCGATCGGCCGTGGCCTGGCGGGCCTGATCGGGCATACCCAGCCGCGCAGGATCGCGGCGCGCGCGACCGCGGCCCGCGTCGCGCAGGAGCTGAAGACGGAGCTGGGCGGGGCGGTCGGCTACAAGATCCGTTTCACCGAGAAGGTCGGACAGCGCTCCTACGTGAAGATCATGACCGACGGCATCCTGCTCGCCGAGACGCAGGGCGACCGCGAGCTCCGGCAGTACGACACGCTCATCATCGACGAGGCTCACGAGCGCAGCCTCAACATCGACTTTCTCCTCGGCTACGTGAAGCAGCTGCTTCCGCGCCGCCGCGATCTCAAGCTGATCGTCACCTCCGCGACCATCGATGCGGAGCGATTCTCCCGGCATTTCGACGGCGCACCCGTGATCGAGGTATCGGGAAGGCTGTACCCGGTCGAAATCCGTTACCGCGCGTTCGAGGAGGAAGACGACGACGCCGATCTCAACGACGCGATCGGCGACGCGGTCGAGGACCTGGCGCGCCTGGGCCGGGGTGACGTGCTGGTGTTCCTGCCCGGCGAGCGCGAGATCCGGGAGGCGGCGGAAGCGCTGCGCAAGCGCCATCCGCCGCACACCGAGATCCTGCCCCTCTTCGCGCGCTTGTCGGCCGAGGAGCAGGGAAGGGTGCTCAACGCGCACGGAGGGCGGCGCATCGTGCTCCCGACCAACGTCGCCGAGACTTCGCTGACCGTGCCGGGCATCCGCTACGTCGTCGACACCGGGCTCGCGCGCGTCAAGCGCTACAGCTACCGCAGCAAGGTCGAGCAGCTGCGTGTCGAGAACATATCGCAGGCTTCGGCAACGCAGCGTGCGGGCCGCTGCGGCCGGGTGGCGAGCGGCGTGTGCGTGCGCCTCTACGCGGAGGACGAATTCGCGCGCCGACCCGCGTTCACCGACCCCGAGGTGCTGCGCTCCTCGCTCGCGAACGTGATCCTGCGGATGAAGTCGCTTGGCCTCAGCGCCGTCGAAGAATTCCCCTTCATCGATCCGCCCTCGCCGAAGGCGATCCAGGACGGCTACGCGCTGCTCGCCGAGCTCGGTGCCGTGGACGAGGCGAACGAGCTCACCGAGACCGGGCGGCAGCTCGCGAAGCTCCCCGTCGACCCGCGCATCGCGCGCATGGTGCTCGCGGCGCGATCGGAGAACGCCCTGCGCGAGGTGCTCGTCATCGCCTCGGCCCTGTCGGTGCAGGATCCGCGCGAGCGGCCTGCCGAGCGCGCAGGCGCGGCCGACGAAGCGCAGAAGCGCTTCGTCGACGAGAAATCGGACTTCCAATCCTGGCTCAAGCTCTGGAAGTTCTTCGAGGACGAGATCCGCAGCGGAAAGTCGAACCGCAAGCTGCACCAGGCCTGCCGGGAGCATTTCCTGTCCCACAACCGCATGCGGGAGTGGCGCGACATCCACGGCCAGCTGAAGGAGCTGGTTGCGGAGCTCGGGTGGAAAGTCTCGGAGACGCCCGCCACCTACGCCCAGATCCACCGGGCCCTCCTCTCGGGGCTGCTGGGCAACGTCGGCATGAAGACCGAGGAGGGGAATTTCCTCGGCGCCCGCGGCATGCGCTTCTGGGTCCACCCCGGGTCGGGCGTGGGAAAAAAGGCCGGGCGCTGGATCATGGCGGCCGAAATCACCGAGACCACGCGCGTGTACGCGCGATGTGTCGCCTCGGTCGACCCCGAATGGCTGGAGGCAGTCGGCGCGCATCTCGTGAAGCGCCAACGCTACGAGCCGCACTGGGAGAAGAAGGCGGCGCACGTCGCCGCCTTCGAGCGCGGAACGCTGTATGGATTGCCTTTGTATACGGGCCGGCGCGTGCACTACGGTCCGACGGATCCGGCCGGATCGCGGAAGATCTTCATCCGCCAGGCGCTGGTCGAGGGCGACTACGAGACGCGCGCGCCGTTTTTCGCGCACAACCGCAGGCTCGTGCGCGAGATCGAGCAGCTCGAGCACAAATCGCGGCGTCCCGACGTGCTGGTGGACGACGAGCTGATCCACGCGTTCTACGACAGCCGCATCCCCTGCGACGAAAATGCGGGCATCCACAACGGCGCGGCGTTCGACCAGTGGCGCCGCGAGGCCGAGAGCAAGGATCCGAAGCTGCTCTTTCTCAAGCGCGAAGACCTGATGCGCCACGAGGCGGCGGGAATAACGACCGAGCAGTTTCCGCACCAGCTCGAAATGGCGGGGCGCGGCTTTGCGCTCGAATATCACCACGAGCCCGGTTCCCCGAGGGACGGGGTGACGCTCACCGCGCCGCTGCTTGCGCTCAACCAGATCGACGCCGCGAAGTGCGACTGGCTGGTACCCGGCCTCGCCCGGGAGAAGGCGACCCGCCTGGCCAAGTCGCTGCCGCAGAAGCTGCGCTACCAGTTGGGGTCTCTGGCCGAGTTCGTCGCCGCCTTCCTCGCCGCGAGCCAGCCCGACGCAGCCCTCGCGCAGGCCATCGCGCGATACGCGCGCGCCGAGCTCAACCTCGCCGTTCCGCTCGACGCCTTTCGCCCCGAGACGCTGCCGGCGCACCTGTCGATGAATTTCCGCGTCATCGACGAGCACGGGCGGCAGATCGCGATGGGTCGCAACCTCGCGCAGCTGCGCGCCGAGCTGGGCGAAGCGGCCGGCGAGCAGTTCGCCGAGGTCGCGCAGGCCGCGGCGCCGTCCGAGAAAGTCACCGGTTGGGATTTCGGCGATCTCGAGGAAATCGTCGAGGTCCGCCGCGGGTCGCAAACCCTCATCGGCTACTCCGGCCTGACGGACCACGGCGACGGCGTCAGCCTCGAGGTGTTCGATTCGGCCGACAAGGCACGTGCGGCCCACCGTGCCGGGCTGCGCCGCCTCTTCATGCTGCAGCTCAGGGAGCAGGCGCGTTACGTCGAAAAGAACCTTCCGGGGATGCAGGCCATGGCGATGCAGTTCACCGCGTTCGGCGGAGCCGACGAACTGCGCTCGCAGCTGCTCGCCGCCGCCTTCGACCGGGCGTGCCTGCAGGATCCCTGGCCGCGCACGCGCGCCGAATTCGAGCACCGTCGCGACGAGGCGCGATCGCGGGTCACGCTGCTCGCCCAGGAGATCGCCCGCGTCGTCGGGCGAATACTTTCGGAGCACGCGACGCTGCAGAAAAAGCTGCAGCAGATGACCAAGGCTTTTCCGGACCCATGCCGCGACATTCAGGAGAGCATCGGCCGCATGCTCTCCCGCCGGTTCATCGAGCAGACGCCTTACGAGCGGCTCCAGCACTTCTCCCGTTATCTCAAGGCGGCGGCGCTGAGGCTGGACAAGCTGCGCGCCGACCCGCGGCGCGACGCGCGGCTCGCCGCGGAGCTCGCACCGCTCCAGGCGCAGTGGCGGCGTGAGCAGCAGAAGCAGGCGAAATCCGGAGAGCCCGATGCGCGCCTGGAACAGTTCCGCTGGATGCTCGAGGAGCTG
>DASSJA010000239.1:0-4027 GCA_035691445.1 Burkholderiales bacterium
GTCGACGCGCAGGAACTCGTAGCCCTTCCCGCGCGCCCACCTGGCGAGGTCGGTGTAGTAGCCCTTGCGGTTGACGACGAGCGGAGCGAGAAGGCCGATGCGCTGCCCCTTGTATTCGCGCACGAGGCGCGCCGCGATGGCGTCTTCGCTCTGCGGCTCGATCGGCACCTGGCAGTCGGGGCAGTATTGCGTGCCGAGCTTGACGTACAGCAGGCGCAGGAAATGATAGATCTCGGTCAGGGTCGCGACGGTGCTCTTGCTGCCGCCGCGGCTGGTGCGCTGCTCGATCGCGACCGTGGGCGGAATGCCGAAGATCGCGTCCACATCGGGCCGCGCGGCGCCCTGCACGAACTGGCGCGCGTAGGCGTTGAGCGATTCCAGATACCTCCGCTGGCCTTCGGCGAACAGGATGTCGAACGCGAGGGTCGATTTTCCCGAGCCCGATACGCCGGTCACGACGGTGAATTCGTTGCGCGGTATCTCGACGTCTATGGACTTCAGGTTGTGCTCGCGCGCGTTGTGAATGCGTATCGCCAGGTTGAGTTTCGATTGCAGAGGCGCTCCGGGCTCGGCCGCTCGAGGAACGGCGAGTCTTGCCAGCGCCGTCTCGTATTCGCGCAGCGCCCTTCCGGTGTGGGAGCTCGCGTGCTTCGCGACTTCCGCCGGAGTCCCGGTGCAGACGATCGCGCCGCCGGCGTCGCCGCCCTCGGGGCCGAGATCCACGATCCAGTCGGATGCGCGGATGACATCGAGGTTATGCTCGATCACGACGAGCGAATGTCCCGCGCCGATCAACCGGCGGAAGGCGGAGAGCAGTTTCGCGACGTCGTCGAAATGCAGTCCGGTCGTGGGCTCGTCGAAGAGAAATAGCGAGCCGCGCCCGCCCCTCGGCTTTGCGGACGTCGCGACCAGGTGCCCGGCGAGCTTCAGCCGCTGGGCCTCGCCGCCGGAGAGCGTCGGCACCGGCTGGCCCATCCGCAGGTATTCGAGCCCGACGTCCGCGAGCGGCCTCAACGCACGCTGCACCTCCGGGTAGTCGCGGAAGAACGCTAGCCCCTCGGACACGGTCAGCTCGAGCACCTCGGCGATCGACTTTCCTTCCACCGTGACCTCGAGCACTTCGTCCCGGAAGCGCTTGCCGCTGCAGTCGGGGCAGCGCAGATAGACGTCGGAGAGGAATTGCATCTCGACGTGCTCGAAGCCGTTGCCGCCGCAGGCGGGGCAGCGCCCGTTCCCGGAGTTGAAGCTGAAGGTGCCCGGGGTGTATCTGCGTTCCTTCGCGAGCGGCCCCTTCGCGTAGATGTTTCGGATCGCGTCCCAGGCGCCAACGTAGCTCGCGGGGTTCGAGCGCGTCGTGCGCCCGATCGGCGTCTGGTCCACCATCACCACGTCCTCGACCAGTTCGTGCCCGCGCAGCTCGCGGAACGCTCCCGGCAGTTCGGTCGGCTTCCCTTTCGTTTTTCGAAGCGCGGCGTAGAGGACATCCTGCACCAGCGTGGATTTCCCCGAGCCCGAGATGCCGGTGACGCACACCAGATGTCCGAGCGGGATGCCGACGTCGATCTCTTTCAGGTTGTGCTCGGCGGCGCCGAGCAGCTCGAGCTGCGGCGTCTTCCCGTCCGGCCCCGTGGATGCTTTGCCGCCGCCAGCGCGTTTTCTCCCGGAGAGATATTCCGCCGTGAGCGTTCCCGAGCGCTTCAGCTCGTCAGGCGTGCCGAAGAACACGATCTCCCCGCCGCGCTCGCCCGGCCCGGGTCCCATGTCCATGATGCGGTCGGCGGCGAACATGATCTGCGGGTCGTGCTCGACGACGACGAGCGAATTTCCGGCGTCGCGCAGGCGCTGCATCACGGCGATCACGCGGCCCATGTCGCGCGGGTGCAGGCCGATCGAGGGCTCGTCGAGCACGAACAGCGTGTTGACGAGCGAGGTGCCGAGCGCCGTGGTGAGATTGATGCGCTGCACTTCGCCGCCGGAGAGGGTGCGCGACTGCCGGTCGAGCGTGAGATAACCGAGGCCGACTTCCTGCACGTAGCGCAGCCGCACGCGGATCTCGGTGAGAAGCAGGTCGGTAGCTTCGTCCAGCGGTGCAGGCAGATGCAGGTGCTCGAAGAACGTGCGCGTGCGCTCGGCGGGCAGCAGCACGAGGTCGTGGACGGTGAGGCCCGGGAGGCCGCGCAGGACTTCGTCGCCGAATGCGGTGTCCTGCGGCCGGAACCGTCTCGCCGGATCGAGGACGCGGTCGGCGTCCTCCTTCGTGCCGACGCGCCACAGCAGCGCCTCGGGCTTCAGGCGCGCACCGTTGCACGCCGAGCAGGGCGTGTAGGCGCGGTAACGCGACAGGAGCACGCGCACGTGCATCTTGTAGGCCTTGGTCTCCAGCCACCTGAAGAAACGCGCGACGCCGTACCACACGCCGGGCCAGGATTTTCTCCAGCTCACCCAGTCGGCCTCGCCTTCCAGCACCCAAGCGCGCTGTTTCGCGGAAAGATCGCGGAAAGGAACGTCGAGCGGAACGCCGCGCTTCTTGGCGTATTTCTCGATGTCGTCCTGGCACTCGTGGAAGCTCGGCGACTGCCAGGGCCGGATCGCGCCTTCGCGCAGCGTCTTGGATTCGTCGGGGATGATGAGGCCGTGGTCGATGCCGATCACGCGCCCGAAGCCGCGGCAGGTGTCGCAGGCGCCGAGCGGCGAGTTGAACGAGAACAGGCTGGGCAGCGGCTCGGAGTAGTGGATGTCGCAGTCGGGGCAGTGCAGGTCTGAAGAGTAGCGCCAAGGCGCCCCGGCCTTGCCGTCCGCATCCAGGGGATAGACGTTGAGCTTGCCCTGTCCGACCTTGAACGCGGCCTCGATGCCTTCGACCACGCGCGCCTTCTCCGCCGACGAGATCCTCGCGCGGTCCTGCACGACTTCGAGCAGCGCGCCCGAGCGCGCGTGGATGCGGTCGTATCCTTGCGCCTTCAGCAGCGCCTGGACTTCCTCTTCCCTGAAATTTTTCGGCACCGTCACGGGGAAAGTGAGGATCACCCGGGGGTCTCCCGCCGCCGCGGCGCGGACCGCCAGCTGCTCGTATACGGATGCGGGAGTGTCGCGGTGCACGGGCTGCCCGCAGCCGCGGCAAAAGAGCCGTGCAGCGCGCGCGAACAGCAGCTTCAGATGGTCGTTCAGCTCGGTCATCGTGCCGACCGTGGAGCGTGAAGTGCGAACCGGATTGGTCTGGTCGATCGCGATCGCGGGGGGAATCCCTTCGATCGCATCGACCTGCGGCTTGTCCATGCGGTCGAGGAACTGCAGCGCATACGGACTGAATGTCTCGACGTAGCGCCGCTGCCCCTCGGCGTAGAGCGTATCGAAAACGAGCGAGGACTTTCCCGAGCCCGACACGCCGGTCACGACGACGAGCTCGCCCATCGGGATCTCGAGCGAGAGGTTCTTGAGGTTGTTCTGGCGGGCGCCGCGGATGACGATCGCGGAATCGGAGCGGCGTTGCAGCATGCCGCTATTTTATCGGCGGGCGAACGCGATCGCTCGCCTGAGTTGCGCTTTCCCGATTCTAGTAGCCGAAGAACTCGTCGGTCCGGATCGCGTCCTGCGCGACTCCGGCATCGGTGAGCATCTTCTGCATCGCTTCGACCAGCCCCGGCGGCCCGGCAATGTAGTACACGTGGGCGGCGAGGCTTTTCAGGTGGCGCTCGAGCATGGCCCGGTCGAGAAAGCCGGTTTCGCCTTTCCACGGTCGGCTCGATTTGTCCATTTCGACCATGGTGCCGACGAACCGGCACCGGGAATGGCGATTCGGCAGCGCCGCCAGCTCATCGAGAAAGGCCGCGTCCTCGGGCCGACGGTTGGAGTAGAAGAGCCACAGGTCCCGTGCGAGCCGCGAATGCGCGGCGTCTCGCAGCATGCTCACGAAAGGGGTGACGCCTATGCCGCCGGCGAGAAACACAGCCGGCCGGACGTCCGCTCCGTCGAGGGTGAACTTGCCCGCGGGACCCCGCAGGCTCACTCGTCCACCCGCGGGCATCGC
>DASSJA010000240.1:0-8596 GCA_035691445.1 Burkholderiales bacterium
GCCTCGATCACGCAAATGGTCTGCCCGACCTTCACCGTGTCCCCGACATCGACAAAAGCCTTCGCCCCGGGGGATCCCGATCTGTAAAAAGTGCCGACCATGGGGGACTTGACGATATGCCCTTCGAGCGATGTCGGCGCCTCCGTGGGCTGGACGGGGGAGCCTGCGGCCGGCGCGGCGCTGGGGGCCGCCGTCGGCGCGGGAAGCGGGCTCGCCGGACCGGCGGACGGCGACAGGACGACCGCCTCCCTGCCCCCGGGAACGCTCTTGACGATCTTGACCTTCTCCTCGCCCTCGGTGACTTCCAGTTCCGCGATCCCCGAGTCCTCCACGAGGTCGATCAGCTTCTTCAATTTGCGTAAATCCATGCTGGTCTCCTTACGATCCGGACACGCAGGCTTGCACCAGGGTCGGTTCAGGGAGCTTGACGCTGGATGAAGCGCTTCCTCCCGTATGCCGGGTGAGCCGGCGGGGGTTCAGCTCGACTGCATCGCAAACTGCAGCGCGAGATCGTAACCGCGGCTCCCTAGTCCGCAAATGGTGCCTACCGCGAGGTCGGAGAAATACGAATGGCGTCGAAACGGCTCCCTCGCGTAGATGTTCGATAGATGTACCTCGATAAACGGGATCCGCACCGAGGCAAAGGCGTCACGCAAAGCGACGCTGGTATGGGTCAACCCGCCGGGGTTCACGATAATCCATGAAATGCCCTGGTCCTTTGCCGCCTGGACCCGCTCGATCAGGGCTCCTTCCTGGTTGCTCTGGAAAACGTCCAGGGCAATGCCGTGATTCTTTGCGGCTGCGATCAGCCGCTCGTTGATGCTCTCGAGGTTTTCCTCGCCGTAGATGGCCGGTTCGCGAACGCCCAGCATGTTCAGATTCGGGCCGTGTAGTACGAGAATTCTTCGTCGTGTCCGCGAACGCAGGCCCAGCGCACGCTTTGGTTTGGACATGACAGCGAGTTTGACGCGGATGGCAGAACTTGTCTAGCTTTCGTGACATTTATACGGAGAAGTAGACCGGCCAGCGGGGCCCGAAGACCTCTGGAGGCTGCGAATGCTGAAGACACCCAGGCGCCCGGCTGCACCCTCCTCAGGAGGAGTATGAGGTCTCTGAGAAGATATCAGAACTTAGACTCAGATGACTACCATTCTGGCCTTTATTGACGCCATATGGTGACGTTTCTAGCCGTACTTGGTGACCCAACCAGGGTCCGTTTCAGCATTCTTCGGGCGCCGACAGTAGTTGGGCAACAGCCTGGATGCCCGCGCGATCGATCGGACGCCCGGTCGGCGTTGTCTTGAGAATCCCGCGCTCTTCCTTGAGAGTGTAGATCGCCAGGTTGACCGGGACTCCCTGCCAATCGAGCTTCAATACCGATACCGCCCGTGCCTGATCGCCGGCGAAGTGTCGCTCGTCGGAAACATCGTAGGAGATATTGCGGCTCAGAAGGAAATGCTCGACGGCTTTGCCGTCGTCCGTGAACAATTGCAGGTCGATATCGCTGTATCGCCCGGCTGTCCCCCGCAGCACCGCGCCAGCAAGATGGGGACGAAAGCGCTCCAGCAAATGCATCGCCTCGAGGGCGCGTGTGCGCAAGTACCGAATGCGCTCGCGCTGCTCCTCGCCCTGATAGAGCGACTGATAGGCCCGAAGCTCCGTCTCGATCTCTTCGTTCTTGGGCAGCGATTGGGTGGTCTCGGCGCCCAGCTGACGGGCCGCCTTGCGCTTGGCGAGAGCAAAATCGTCGAGACCGTCCTCTGCCATCAGGCGTGCGGCCGCGGCAGCAATGCGCGCCCGCATCTGTTGCTGCTTGGGGTTGCTGTCTTTCGGCATGAAGAGGCGCAGGCGGGATCCTGGGCATGATACCGCAGCGAGAAAGGCGGCGAAGTAGGATAAAATTTCCCCCTTTTCCCAAGCGCGCACTCTTTGTCCCGGCGCTTGGCCTCGACCGTGCATATCCACATACTCGGCATCTGCGGCACTTTCATGGGCGGCATCGCCGCGATCGCCAAGGCGATGGGTCATCGTGTCACCGGATGCGACTTCAACGTGTATCCCCCCATGAGCACCCAGCTCGAGGCGCAGGGCATCGAGCTGATCGCGGGGTACGGGGCGGATCAGACGGCACTGAAGCCCGACTTGTGGGTGGTGGGCAACGTGGTGGCGCGGGGCAACCCGCTCATGGAAGCGATATTGGACCGGGGGGATCGATACCTGTCCGGTCCGCAGTGGCTGGCCGAGAACGCGCTTCCGGGTCGGCAGGTGCTCGCGGTATGCGGCACGCACGGGAAAACGACGACCTCGTCGATGCTCGCCTGGATCCTGGAGGATGCCGGAACGGAACCGGGATTCCTCATCGGCGGTGTTCCGATCAACTTCGGCGTATCGGCTCGGCTAGGGAAAAAAGCCCCCTTCGTGATCGAGGCCGACGAGTACGACACGGCGTTCTTCGACAAGCGCTCCAAGATGGTGCATTACAGACCAACCATTGCGATCTTGAACAATATCGAGTTTGATCATGCAGACATCTTCCCCGATCTTGCATCGATCGAGACCCAATTTCATCACTTCGTGCGAACCGTGCCGCGGGCCGGGCAACTGGTAGTCAATGGGGTCGATTCGGCCATAGATCGAGTCCTCTCCCGCGGTTGCTGGACCCCGGTCGAGCGGTTCGGCGTGAGCACGGGCTGGAATGCCCGCGCAACCGCGCCGGGGCGCTTCGAAGTATTCAGAGGCGACAAGCCCCTCGGGGCGCTGCGCATGGAGCTTCAGGGCGAACACAATCTCCAAAACGCACTGGCGGCGATCGCGGCGGCGCACGTCTCGGGCGTGCCCGTGGACCGGGCCATCCAGGCGCTCAAGGGCTTCAAAGGCGTCCGGCGCCGCATGGAGTTGCGGGGCACCGCCGCCGGCGTAGCGGTGTGGGATGATTTTGCCCATCACCCAACGGCCATTGCGGCGACCGTTTCAGGCCTGCGCGGTGAAGTCGGCAGCGCGCGCATTTTGGCCGTGCTCGAGCCGCGCTCGAATACGATGAAGGCCGGCGTGATGAAGGATCGCTTGGCCTCGAGTCTGGAACAAGCCGACCGCGTATTTTGCTATGGCGCGAACCTCAGCTGGGATGCCGGCGCGGCGCTCGCGCCGCTGGGGGCGCGGGCGGTCATCGAGGACGATTTGCCGCGGCTCGCCGAGGCGGTACTCGCCGAAGCACGGTCCGGCGATCAAGTCCTCGTGATGTCGAACGGCGGATTCGGCGGTCTTCACGAGCTGCTGCTCAGGTCGCTGTCTGCGCGGAAGGCGCCGGCAACCCGGGCGTGATCATTCCTCCGATACCGGATTTTGCGGGAATGAAATGCCCTAGCTCTTCAGTGTCTTCCAGACCGAATTTCCGTCCTTGAGAGCGTAGCGCGCCGCGGCCCGCTCGTCGAACTCGAAACCCAGGCCCGGCGAGGCGGGAAGCACCAGCCTCCCCCGCTCGACGACGAGTTGCCTGTTGATGAGGCGCCGGAAATTGAGCACCTGATCGTCCGGGAAGAATTCAACGTAGCGCGCGTTGGATGTTGCGGCCACGAGATGTGCGTGCAGGTCGTGAAACCAGTGCGGGCTGACCGTGACGCCGTAGCTCGCCGCGGTGGCTGCTATTTTTCTCCATTCGGAGATGCCTCCGCATACCAGGGCGTCGGTCTGGAGGATTTGCGCGGCTCCCTTGTCGAGAATCTCCTTGAAGTGCCAGCGTCCGGTGCCTATCTCCCCTGTGGCGACCGTGACGCGGGTGAGCTTGGCCAGGCGCGCGTGGTTGTCGATGTCGTCCGGGAAGAACGGCTCTTCGATCCAGTACGGATCATAGAGCTCGAAGCGTTCCATGTAGCGCATCGCGGTCGGCAAGTCGCGCCAGGCGTTGTTCGCGTCCAGCATCAGCTCGACGTCGGGTCCGATCGCGTCGCGGGCTGCCCTCACCCGCGCCTCCTCTTCCCTGGGGGACAGCCGCCCGACTTTCATCTTCACCGCGCGGAAGCCGGTCTTCGCGTACCCGGCCATCTCCTCGCCGAGCTTTTTCGGGGTCTTGCCGGCGAGGTAATAGCCGCCGCTCGCGTACGCGGGCACCGAGCCTTCCACCGCAGCGCCGAGATATTTGTACAGCGGCAATTTCGACGCGCGGGAATTCAGATCCCAAAGGGCGCAATCGAGGATCGAGATCGCGCGCATGACGCTGCCGGCGCGTCCCTGCAATACCGTTTCCTCGAACATCCGTTGCCAGAGCCCTTCGACGAGCAGACTTTCACGGCCGAGGAGCAAAGGCGCGAGCAAATGCTCAACTCCCTGCGCAACCAGGGTACCCCCGGATGAGCCGGCGTAGCAAAATCCGATGCCCTCGACGCCGCCGGCGCGCACCTTGACCAGCCCGTAGTCCCGGGCCGACACCGTGCGAGTGGCGAAACTCGTAACGCTGTCCAGCGGAACGCGCACGGTCGCGACGGCGATCGACTCGATTGTGGGCATGGTGGTTGTCGATGTTCCTGCAGGCGGGGTCGGAAGCGACGCTGCGATATAATTATCGCATCATCGGGCGGGCTCGACGCGGCCCTTCCCCCTGCTTCCATCGTGAACGTCCTCTACGAAGACGGCGGCGCATTCAAGGTCGCCACAGTGCTTGCCGAGGGCGAAAGCTCGCTGCACGTCGAGGCACCTCATGGCAAGCGGGCCAAGATCAGATCCCGGGACGTATTGCTCCGCTTCCTCGACCCGGGTGCCCTCGAGCTGCTCGCGCAGGCGGAGGCCATGGCAGGAGCCGTGGACGCGGATTTCCTGTGGCAGTGCTGCGGCGCCGAGGAATTCGGGTTCGCGGACCTGGCGCGCGAATATTGCGGCCATTCGCCGTCGGCGGTGGAGGCGGCAGGCATACTGGTCAAGCTGCACTCGGTGCCGATGTACTTCTACCGAAAGGGCAGAGGGAGGTACCGGGCCGCGCCGCCGGAGACTCTGCGTGCCGCACTCGCGGGCATCGAAAGAAAAAAGCTACAGCAAGCCCAGGTTTCCGCATGGACGGATCAGCTCGTGCGCGGCGTGCTGCCCGATGAGTTCCGGGCATTGAGGGAACAACTTCTCTACAAGCCCGACGGCAACCGCCCGGAAACCAAAGCACTCGATGAAGCCTGCGCGAAGGCGGGTGTCTCGGCAGCGAAGCTCATGGAACGATGCGGCGCGCTGCCATCCAGCCACGACTACCATGTCAACCGATTTCTCTACCAGTATTTCCCAAACGGGACCGGATTCCCCTCGGCCTTCGAGGTGGCCGACCCTCGAGACTTGCCCGTTGCCGACGTGGACGCATTCAGCCTCGACGACGCGACCACGACGGAGATCGACGATGCGTTCTCGCTGACGTTTCTCCGCGACGGGCGCCTTCGCGTCGGCATCCACATTGCGGCGCCGGCGGTCGGGTTCACGCCGGGAACGCCGCTCGATGCGGTGGCACGCGCGCGCCTGTCGACCGTTTATATGCCGGGCGGCAAAATAACCATGCTGCCGCCGGAGGTGATCGAGCGCTATTCGCTGGCGGCGGGCGCCGGACGTCCCGCATGCTCACTCTACCTCGAACTGCGCGCTGGCGATCTCGCGATCGAGAACCAACACTCCCGCCTGGAACTCGTGCCCGTGGGCGCGAACCTGCGGCATCACGCTGTGCAGGGCCTCAATGCGGCTTTTCTCGAGGGAGCACCGCGAGATGACATCCCTTATTTCCGGGAATTGCATACGCTCTGGATGTTTGCGCTCGCGCTGGAACGCGCCCGGGGAAAGCCGGCGAAGTTGCCCGAGCGGCCGGACTACAGCTTTCTTGTCGAGGGAAGCGGAGAGAGCTCGCGCGTGCTCATCACCGAGCGCCCTCGCGGCACACCTCTCGACAAGCTGGTCTCCGAGCTGATGATTGCAGTGAACGGGACTTGGGGAAAATTACTCGACGAGCGCGATGTCGCGGCGATTTACCGGGTGCAGTCGGCCGGGAAGGTCAGGATGACCACCTCGGCCATGGCGCATCAGGGTCTGGGAATCAGCCACTACGCCTGGATGAGTTCGCCTTTGCGCCGTTACGTGGATTTGGTTAACCAGTGGCAGCTCCTCGCGCTGCTGCGCAAGGAAGGGCCTCCGTTCTCGAGGAACTCGGACATCATGCTCGCCGCGGTGCATGACTTCGAGGCGACGTACGCAGCCTACGACGAGTTTCAACGGCGCATGGAGCATTATTGGTGCCTCAGGTGGCTGTTGCAGGAGGGAGCAGAGACCGCGGGAGCCGAGGTCCTCCGCGAAAATCTGGTCAAATTCGATGGCGTGCCTCTCTACGCGCGGGTGCCCTCCTTGCCTGAGCTCGCCGCGGGCACCCGCGTGGAGCTCGCGGTGACCGGGATCGATCTTGTCGAGGCCGATCTCAAGTGCGTCTTTCGCCGCATCGTGGAGGCCCCGGCAGCGTGCGCGGCGACTGCACATGAGACAAAGCTGGAGAAATGACCTAGAATCTAATGATTTCCAAAAGCTTTTACGGGTCAATGAGACTGGGTGCTACTCTCACTGCCTGGGGGCCCTGGCCGCAGCCCCTTGCCAAGCTGGATCCGGATTCGCGCGCTCTGGCAACAGCGCTTTCCATATCGATCGTTTTCCACGCGATCGTGCTCTCGATCCATTTCAAGCTACCCGAGGCGCTGCACCGGCTCGCCGCCTCGCAGCTCGAGGTCATACTGGTGAACTCCAAGACCCGCTCGAGGCCGGTCCGCCCTGACGTCAACGCCCAGGCCAATCTCGACGGGGGAGGTGAGACGGATCTCGATCGCCGTGCCAAATCACCGCTTCCGGTCCTGCAGCCGACCGAGCGAGGCGCGGATTTGAAGCAGACGACGCAGCGAGTCAAGGAGCTGGAGGCGCGGCAGAAGCAACTGCTCACTCAATTGAAGTCTCAAGACAAAATGGCGTCGGCAGATCCGGAACCGCAGGCGCAGGCAAAGTCCCAGATTTCCGGAGCGGAACTCGCTGAAAGCGCCTTGATCATAGCCCGGATGGAAGCGCAGATCGCGCGGCAGATCGAGGAGTACAACAAGCGTCCGCGCAAGACCTTTGTGGGTGCGCGGGCGGCCGAGGTCCGCTACGCCCTGTACGTCGAGGACTGGCGCCAGAAGATCGAGCGCATCGGCAATCTGAACTATCCGGAGAGCGCGCGCGGCAAGATCTACGGGAGCCTGAGGTTGACGGTTTCCATCAACGCCGACGGCACGCTCGCGTCCATGGACCTGGAGAGATCCTCCGGGTACAAGATCCTCGATGCCGCCGCACAACGGATCGTCCAACTGGCAGCACCCTACGCCAAGTTTCCCCCCGATATCCGCAAGGAAACCGACATCCTGGTCATCACCCGTACGTGGCACTTTGCCCGCGGTGACAAGGTTTTCAGCGACTGAGAATCGGGCACCAGGCGAGTTGCGCCGGAACAGCCGCTCGGCCCTCCCAAATGAGACTGCTCGTCTCGCTGTGGAAGTTGTTCTGCTACGCCGCGGGCACCGCCGTGGCCGCCCTAGCAATTTACGAATTCTGGTTCTTCGTACAAATCCTCTATTGGGTCGACCACAATCCGCGGATGACCAGCGTGATGGAAATGCGTCTGGATGCGCTGAGGCAGAAAGACCCGGGGGCGGTGCTCGAGCAGAGGTGGACGCCCTACGGGCGAATCTCGAACGACCTGAAGCGGGCCATCATCGTGGCCGAGGACGCGAAGTTCGTCGAGCACGATGGCTTCGATTGGGAAGGAATCCAGCGCGCGATGGAAAAAAATCAACGGCGCGGCAAGATCGTCGCCGGGGGCTCGACCATCACCCAGCAACTCGCGAAGAACCTGTTTCTTTCGGGTGAACGCAGCCTGCTGCGCAAAGGCCAGGAGGCGATCCTCGCTTCGATGCTCGAGGCGACCATGAGCAAGCGCCGCATTTTCGAGATTTATCTCAACGTCGTGGAATGGGGCGAGAACGTGTTCGGAGCCGAAGCGGCGGCGCGGTATTACTTCGGCGTCGGCGCAGCCGCTCTCGCGCCCGAGCAGGCCGCGCGCCTTGCGGCCATGCTTCCCCGGCCGCGCTACTACGACCGCAATCGCGATTCCGCCTATCTGGCCGGCTACAGCGAGAGCATTCTGGAGCAGATGTACGCTGCGCAGATCCCCTAGGTTCGAGACACCCGCTCGAGCTCTCCGGCAGCTTGCCGGCCACGAGCAACGTCGATTCCGGCAAGGAGGGCGAGTCCGACGACGAAAAACGCGCCGGTCGCCAGCATCGCGAGACGATGGTTACCCTGGGTCACCCAGGTCACCAAACCGTAAGTGATGGGTCCCAAGATTGAGGAAAGCTTGACGGCAAGACCCCAAAGGCCGAAGAACTCGGCGCGCCTGTCGGCAGGGCTTAGATAGCCGACCAGGGCCCGGCCGGCCGACTGCGAAGACCCCAGACAAAGCCCGGCGAGGTTGGCAGCGACCCAGAAAAGTCCGGGCCCGGAAGCGGACCAGGCGATGAGCGTCGTTGCGATCCAGAGGCACAGCGTCAGGCCTATGGTTCGGACGTGT
>DASSJA010000241.1:0-2222 GCA_035691445.1 Burkholderiales bacterium
GTGCACTTTGACCGAGCTCATGAAAACGAAGCGGCGGGCGAGGCCAGCCGCGGCTTCCGCAAGCCGCGCCGTCGCATCGACGTTGACGCGCGTGGTCTCCGGCTCTCCCGCCGCGCGATGCGCGACCGCGGCCAGGTGTACCACGGCATCGACGCCCTCGAGGAGCGCACGCCGGTCGAACTCGCCGGCCAGGTCGGGGATGAGGATCTGGTGCAGGCCGGTTTCTGCCGAAGGGCTCAAGCGCCGCACGGCGGCGCGCACCGCGTGCCCACGCGCGAGCAGCTCCCGGCAAAGCGCCGTACCAACGAAACCCGATGCACCGGTGACGAGAATCCGCATAGCGACGGTACGGAGGGCGTATCACTCCTCTTGGAGCAAGGTCCGATTCTAACAAGCCCCTATCTGTGAAAACCCCGTACCACTACAATACGCGCCTATTCCGAGTGCAGGCTGCGCATGGCCGTCTCCTTTTACCCCGTAATTCTCTCCGGCGGATCGGGAAGCCGTCTCTGGCCGATGTCGCGCCGGCTTCTGCCCAAGCAATTCCTGCCCCTTGTTTCCGAGCGCACCCTGCTCCAGGACACGATCCTGCGGCTGCAAGGCGTTCGCGGCGCACTGCCGCCGATCGTCGTGTCGAACAACGAGCACCGGTTTCTCGTCGCCGAGCAGTTGAGGGAAATAGGAGTGAAGCCCGAGGTCCAGGTCCTCGAGCCGGTCGGTCGCAACACCGCACCGGCCATCGCAATAGCCGCATTCCACGCCCAGAGCCGGCAACCGGACGCCTGTCTTTTCGTTCTTCCGTCGGATCATCTGATCCGGGACGTGCCCGCCTTTCACTCGGCCATAGCCGCCGCGCTTCCCCTGGCCGCCGGGGGTTCGCTCGTCACATTCGGAATCACGCCGGAAGGACCGGTGACCGGATACGGCTACATCGAGCGAGGCGAACCGATCTCAGAGGCCAAAGGCAGCTTCCAGGTAAGCCGCTTCGTGGAAAAGCCCGATCTGGAGACGGCGCGCCGGTACGTTTCGAGCGGCCGGTTCTTCTGGAACAGCGGCATGTTCGCGTTCCAGCCCAAGCGCTTTCTCGAGGAACTGCAGCGCTTTCGCCCCGAGATCGTTACGGCCGCAAAATCGGCGTGGGAGGCGGGAACGCGCGACCTTGAGTTCCTTCGGCTCGATGCGGCTGCGTTCGCCTCCTGCCCTTCGGATTCCGTCGACTACGCGGTGATGGAGCGCACTTCGGCGGGCGTGATGGTTAGAGCCGATATCGGCTGGAGCGACGTCGGGTCCTGGAGCGCGCTGTGGGAAACCGGGAGGAAGGACGAGAGCGGGAACATCACCCACGGGGACGTCGATTTGCGCCACGCGAAGGACTGCTACGTTCGCGCCGAGAGCCGCCTGGTCTCGGTCCTCGGTGCGACGAACCTCGTCGTCGTCGAAACGGACGACGCGGTGCTGGTGGCAGACAAATCGCAGGTGCAGGAGGTGAAGGAAGTGGTCGAGACGCTCGACCGGAAGGCCCGGACCGAGCACGTTTCGCACAGCCGGGTGTATCGCCCCTGGGGCTACTACGAAAGCATAGACGGGGGCGAGCGCTTCCAGGTGAAGCGCATCATGGTCAAGCCCGGCGAGGCACTGTCGCTGCAAATGCATCACCATCGCGCGGAGCACTGGGTGGTGGTGTCGGGCACCGCGAGGGTGACGCGAGACGGGGAGGTGAAACTCCTGGCCGAGAACGAGTCCACCTATATCCCGATCGGCACCAAGCATCGGCTGGAAAACCCCGGGAAGACGCCGCTCTTCCTGATCGAGGTCCAGTCGGGTGGCTATCTGGGCGAGGACGATATCGTGCGCTTCGAGGATCGGTACCAACGGAGCTGAAGGCGGGCTCCCGCATCTCCCCGCTCAGCGCGAGGCGGTATTCCGGGCCTTGCTCCCGGTTCCCGAGAGAAGATAGCGGAGCATGCTGCGCAGGTGCCAGGCGAGATACTTCGCGCTCCTGCGGCTCTGGCGTCTCGCGAAATGCGAGGCTGATGCGCCCGGCACCAACCGCACATCGTAGCCCTTGCGCCTTAGGCGGGCGCAAAGATCCACGTCTTCGTAATACAGATGATAAGCAGGGTCGAAGCCGCCGAGCGCAGCGAAGACGTCGCTCCGGAACAGCATGAACATGCCGCCCACCCAGTCGGGCGATATGCTCTTGCCTTCGATTTCGTAGTAGC
>DASSJA010000242.1:0-2726 GCA_035691445.1 Burkholderiales bacterium
TCGCCGCCGAGCGCCGCGAGGAGCGACGGCCCACCTCCCTTGTACTGGATGGCGACGATGTCGACGTGTCCCAGGAAATTGAACAACTCGCCGGCGAAGTGAGGGTTGGTGCCTGCGCCCGCGGCCGAATAATTCAGCGCGCCGGGCTTGGCGCGCGCGAGCGCCAGCAGCTCGCGCACCGAGCGCGCGGGCACCGAAGGGTTCACCACCAGCGTGGCGGGCGAGGAGCACAGCCACGACACGGGCAGGAAGTCGGCGAACGGATCGTACGGAACCTCCTTGTACAGGTAGGTGTTCGTGACGAAGGGGATGGTGTTGATCAGCAGCGTGTAGCCGTCGGGCCTGGCGTGCGCGACCACCTCGGTGCCGATGATGCCCGAGGCGCCGCTGCGGTTCTCGATGACCACCTGCTGCCCCATGCGCTCGGAGAGCTTTGGCGTCAGCGCGCGCGCCACCACGTCCACGCTGCCGCCCGGAGGAAACGGCACGATCAGGCGCACGGGCCTCGCGGGATAGCTCTGCGCCTCGGCGAGCGTCGGTAACGCGAGCGCGACGGCGATCGCCCCGGCGATCCACGATTTCGGGAACATGTCTTCGCTCCTAGCGTCGGAAGGTGTTGCAGTACTCCCGCGGCCCCTGCCAGGTCTGCTCCGCGACGCGCCCGTCCCTGAAGATCAGGGTGCGCTCGCAGCGGACCGGCTCGCCGCCCGCCGATCCGAACATCACGCCGGTGCCTATGCCGACGCCCCCGCCGCTGCCGATCCCGATGCCGATCGACGGCGATACGCTTCCCCGCGTGCCTACACCCTCCGAAATCCAGGTGTAGACGTGGCTCCCGTCGCTGAGCTGGGTGCTTCGCGCGGGCGTGCCCCAGCGCAGCACCACCTCATCGTAGCTCGCGCCGTCCCAGCTGTCCCGCGCCCCGCCGAACTCGCCGCCCGGGCTTGCACAGCCCGCGAGGAAAAGGACGATCAGAGGGATGATTCTCATGGGGGCCTCGCTCGATTGCGGACCGCGGGATAATAGCGCACGCAGGAGATCCGGGAGGGAAAGGTGAAGAACGCTTGGACGTGCGCGCCCCATAGGACCCTGATCCTGGCAGCCGTGCTGCCCGCCCTGTTCGCCTCGGGAGGCTGCAGCGTCTTTCCCGTCGGCGGTTTCGACAACGACGGCGCGCCCCAGGCGCGCAGGACCGGGCAATACAGCGCCGAAGACGTGCGCTCGGCATCGGATCTCGCCTCCTTGAAGGTGAGCTGGGACGTGGACTGGAAGTGCCGCGATGCCTACCGGATCGTTCTCGGCGCCGTCAAGTCGCATCCCTCGAACGATTGCCCGCGCACCGACGATCGCTTCGTCGGGATCGCCCTCTCGGGCGGGGGCAGCCGCGCGGCGGTGTTCTCGGCGGCGGTGCTGTTCGAGCTGCAGAGATACGGAATCCTCCAGCAGGCGGACGTGATCTCCTCGGTGTCCGGGGGCTCCTACACCGCCGCGCTGTACGCGCTCAGCTGCGACGACCGGCAGAACTGCCCGGTGACGGTCGAGGGCCCGGACCGCACCCTGTGGGCCGAGGACGAGGTGTACCCGAAGCTGCAGAAGGAGTTCGTCTGGCGCTGGTTCGGAAACTGGTTCTGGCCGAGCAACATCCTCCGCTACTGGCTGACGGACTACAACCGCTCCCAGATCATGGCCGACACGCTGGACGCCAACCTGTACGACAACTCGACGCTGGGTCACGAGGGATTCCGCTTTCACGACCTGAACCCGCAGCGCCCGCATCTCATCATCAACGCCACCGACTTCACCGACCATCTTCAGGCGCCCGACGATTCCTCCCCCTTCCTTGCCGGCTTTCCAGGCAGTTGCCGCAAGGCGCGCTTCTTCACGTTCACCCGGGAGACTTTCGCCGAGCTGGGCTCCGATCTCGATCAATACCGCATTGCGGACGCGGTCGTCGCCTCCTCGGCCTTCCCGGCCGTGTTCAACTACGTGACGCTGAGGAATTTCTCCAGGGACAAGTACGTCCACCTGCTCGATGCGGGGCCCTTCGACAACCTGGGGCTGGCCTCGCTGCAATGCGCGCTCGACAACGCGAACCAGGCGGCGAAAAAGCCCGGCAGGAAATTCTTCCTGCTCGTCGATGCCTCCGTGTCTCCGCGCGGCAAGTCCCCGGACCGCGCGGCGACCCGAAGCGGGCTCGATCACTTCGTGGATCTCAACGTCCTCGACGCGGTCGACATCCTGTTCGAGGGCCAGCACCGCAACTCGATAGAGGACGCCGGGGACGCGGCGACGCTGATCAGCATCGACTTCGAGGGTTTGCGGGAAGACCCGGACGCCGCGGACCTGTACGGCATCGTCAACGCGATCGCGACGAACCTGAGCATCCAGGACTACCAGGCCGACTGTCTGAAGCGGGCGGCCGTCATCCTGGTGGGTCAGGCCGCAAGGAGCACCGCGCTCAAGCAGCTCATTCCTCCCGGCAACGCGTACGTTCCGGATGTGAGCAAGGTGCCGCGGTGCGTGAAGCCGCCCAAGCCGGACAGCGGTTCGACGCCGGCCATGTAGGCCGCCGCGCGAGCTGTGGCAGCGCGGGGCAGCAGAAAGCAAAACGCCCCGGTTTCCCGGGGCGTCGTCCTGCTGTAAGGCACGCCGGCCTAACGGCTGGCGGAGATCCCTGTCCTGCGGATTGATCCGCTGTTCGAGGTCGGTAGTCCGGTCCTGCCTTG
>DASSJA010000243.1:0-11550 GCA_035691445.1 Burkholderiales bacterium
GAGCGCCTCAGCGTCGCCGAGCGCGGTGAAGAACACCTTGGCGTACGCCAGATCCGGAGACACCTCGACTCCGGTGAGCGTGATCATCCCGACGCGCGGGTCCTTGAGCTCGGTGCGCAGCAGCTCCGACAACTCCCGCTGGATCTGATCGGCCACGCGCCGCAGCCTTTGCGAGTTCGCCATGAGAGCCCTCGCGCGTTTTCGAAACCGGAATCCGGGTTCCGCAACCCGGTCGACAGTCTAGAGCGTTCGCGCCACTTCCTGGACTTCGTAGATTTCGAACTGATCGCCGACCTTGAGGTCGCTGTAGTTCTTCAGCGACATGCCGCATTCGAAACCGCCCTTCACTTCCCTCACGTCGTCCTTGAAGCGCTTGAGCGAGTCGATCTCGCCGGTGTGGACGACCACGTTGTCGCGCAGCACGCGCACCGAGGCGTTGCGGCGTACCAGGCCTTCGAGCACGTAGCATCCGGCCACCGCGCCGACCTTGGATATCTTGAACACCTGGCGCACGTCGACGAGCCCGAGCACGTTCTCCTTCTTCTCGGGCGCGAGCATGCCCGAGAGGGCCGCCTTCACCTCGTCCACCGCCTCGTAGATGATGTTGTAGTAGCGCACGTCGACACCAGATGCCTCGGCGGCTTTGCGCGCTGCCGCGTCGGCGCGAGCGTTGAAACCGATGATCACGGCCTTGGAGGCGAGCGCCAGGTTGACGTCCGACTCGGTGATCGCGCCCACGGCAGCGTGCACGACGTTGACCTTGACTTCGTCGGTCGAAAGCCCGCTCAGCGCATGTACCAGGGCCTCCTGCGAGCCCTGTACGTCGGCCTTGATCAGAAGGGGCAGCATTCTCACGCCGCCCTCGCCCATCTGCTCGAACAGGTTTTCCAGCTTGGCGGCCTGCTTTTTCGCGAGCTTCACGTCGCGGAATTTGCCCTGGCGGAAAAGCGCGATCTCGCGCGCCTTGCGCTCGTCCGCGAGCGCCATGAAATCTTCGCCCGCGCCGGGCACGTCCGACAGGCCCTGGATCTCGACCGGGATCGACGGGCCGGCCTCGGCGACCGTTCCGCCGTTCTCGTCGAGCATGGCTCGGATTCGGCCGAAGCAGCTGCCGGCGAGGACCACGTCCCCGCGCCGGAGCGTCCCCGACTGAACCAGCACCGTCGCGACCGGCCCGCGGCCCTTGTCCAGGCGCGCCTCGATCACGATGCCCTTGGCCGGAGCATCGACTGGAGCCTTGAGCTCGAGCACGTCGGCCTGGAGCAGCAGCTGCTCGAGCAAGTCGTCGATCCCCTTGCCGGTCTTCGCGGACACGGGAACGAACGGCGAGTCGCCGCCGTATTCCTCCGGCACGACGGACTGCGCCACGAGCTCCTGCTTCACCTTGTCCGGATTAGCCTCGTGCTTGTCGATCTTGTTGATCGCCACGACGATCGGAACTTCGGCCGCCTTCGCGTGATGGATCGCTTCGATCGTCTGCGGCATCACTCCGTCGTCGGCAGCGACGACGAGAATAACAATGTCGGTGACCTTGGCGCCGCGCGCGCGCATCGCAGTGAATGCCTCGTGGCCGGGCGTGTCGAGAAAGGTGACCATGCCGCGCGGTGTCTCCACGTGATAGGCGCCGATGTGCTGGGTGATGCCGCCCGCCTCTCCGGAGGCGACCTTTGTCGTACGGATGTAGTCGAGCAGCGAAGTCTTGCCGTGGTCCACGTGTCCCATGACGGTGACCACCGGGGCGCGCGGTTTGAGCTCGGCCTCGTGATGCTCGGGCACGTCGGCGAGCAGGGACTCGGGATCGTCGAGCTTGGCCGCCTTGGCGGTGTGTCCCATCTCGGTGACGACGATCATCGCGGTGTCCTGATCGAGCACCTGGTTGATCGTCACCATGTTGCCCATCTTCATCAACGTCTTGATCACCTCGGCCGCCTTGACCGACATCTTGTGGGCGAGATCCCCGACCGTGATGGTTTCCGGCACCATGATCTCGCGCACGATGGGCTCGGCGGGCGCGGTGAATTGCGGAACGCTCTCCGCCGCGACCGCAGTCGCCGTCCTGTGTCTCCCGCCCTTGGGCGTGTGCCAACCGGAGGCCCCCTGGACGTCACCGCGCGTCTTGATGGTGCGGCGCTTTACCCCCTCGTCCTGCCAAACCTTGATCTCCTTGGCCTTCTTCGCTCCCTTTTTCTCCGTTCCCGGGGCGACCTTGGGCTTGTGCAGAGTCGTGTCGGCGGAGGGAGCCTGTGCCTTGGATTCGGGCTTCTGCTCGGTTTCGCGCGCGACCTTGCGCTCGCGCTCCTGCTTCTCGGCCAGCTCCGCCGCCTGGCGGGCCGCCAGCTCTTCCTGGCGTTTCCTCTCCTGCTCGCGCAGCTCGGCTTCGCGTGAATCGATCGCTGCGGCCGGTGCATCGGATGCCGGGCCCGCATCGGTTTCGCGCTTCACGAAGATGCGCTTCTTCTTGACCTCCACCTGGATGGTGCGCGCTTTGCCGCTCGAGTCGGATTTCTTGATGATCTCGGAAGTCTGCTTGCGCGTCAGCGTGATCTTGTTCTTCGGCTCGGCGGACCCGTGCGCCCGGCGCAAGTAGTCGAGAAGTTTCGTCTTGTCCTGCTCCGACAGCACATCTTCGGCGACGCGCTTGTGCACCCCGGCGGCGCGCAGCTGCTCGAGGAGCTGCGCGGGCGGAACCTTCAGCTCGCCTGCAAATTGCGCAACGCTCGTCTGTGCCATTAGCCCGCTCTACTCCTGCGAAAACCAGTGCTCGCGTGCTTTCATGATCAGGCTCTTCGCGCGTTCGGCATCGATAGCGGTCAGCTCGACGAGGTCGTCGAGAGCCAGATCGGCTAGGTCGTCCCTCGTCTTGACTCCGGAGGTCGCGAGCTTCGCCGCCAGGTCCTTGTCCATCCCTTCCAGGCCAAGCAGGGCAGGGTCGAGATTTTCCGCCTGCTCCTCGCTCGCGATGGCCTGCACGAGGAGCGCATCGCGAGCGCGGTTGCGAAGCTCGTTAACCGTGGCCTCGTCGAAGCCCTCGATCTCCATCATCTCGTTGATCGGCACGTAAGCGACTTCCTCGAGGGTCGAAAAGCCTTCCTGGATGAGGGTATTCGCCACCTCCTCGTCCACGTCGAGCCGCTCCATGAAAAGTTTCCGGGCCGAAGAAGCCTCCTCCTCGTTCTTCTTATGGGATTCCTCCTCGGTCATGAGGTTTATCGTCCAGCCGGTCAGCTCCGAGGCAAGACGGACGTTCTGCCCGCTCCTGCCGATGGCGATAGCGAGGTTCTCCTCGTCCACGACCACATCCATGGCGTGCTTGTCCTCGTCCACCAGGATCGACGACACTTCCGCCGGCGCGAGCGCGCCGATCACGAACTGCGCCGGATCTTCCGACCATAGGACGATGTCCACGCGCTCTCCCGCGAGCTCCTGCGTGACCGCCTGTACCCGCGCCCCGCGCATCCCCACGCAAGTGCCGATCGGGTCGATGCGCTTGTCACGGGAATGGACGGCGATCTTCGCGCGGATGCCCGGGTCGCGGGCCGCGGACTTGATCTCGAGCAGTCCTTCCTCGATTTCCGGGACCTCGAGCCGGAACAGCTCCATGATGAACTCGGGCGCGGTACGCGAGAGCACCAGCTGCGGCCCGCGCACGTTGCGGTCGATGCGCATCACGAAGGCGCGCACCCGGTCGCCCACCCGCAGGTTCTCCTTTGGGATCATCTGGTCGCGCGGCAGCACGGCTTCGACGCGGCCGACTTCGATGATGGCGCTGCCGCGCTCGATGCGCTTGATCGCGCCGTTGATGAGCTTCTCTCCGCGCGCGAGAAAATCATTGAGCAGCTGCTCGCGCTCCGCGTCGCGGATCCGCTGGAGGATGACCTGCTTCGCCGTCTGCGCGCCGATACGGCCGAAGTCGATCGGCTCCAGAGTTTCCTCGATGTAATCGTCGAGCTGGATATCCGGATACTGCTTCTGCGCCTCGGAAAGCGCGATCTGCTGGGCTGGGTTCTCCACGGCCTCGTCCGCGACCACCTGCCAGCGTCGGAAGGACTCGAAATCCCCCGTATTGCGGTCGATCGCGACGCGCACGTCGACGTCCTCACTGAAGCGTTTCTTCGTCGCCGAGGCGATCGCCATCTCCAGAGCCCCGAAGACCACGTCCTTGTGGACGTTCTTCTCCCGCGCAAGCGCATCGGCCTGCAGCAACAGCTCCCGGCTCATGTACCCTTCGGGCATCACGGCTTGGGTACCAGGCGCGCGCGGTCGAGCTCGGCGACATCGAACACCAGCAGCTCTCCTTCGAAATCGAGCTGGACCCGCTCGCCCTCCACGGCGCGCACGGTCCCGACGAAATTGCGCCTGCCGTTCACCGGCTGCCGCAGGCGCACTTGGGCTTCGCGCCCGGCAAAGCGCGCGAAATCCCCGGCTTTCTTCAGCTTGCGATCCAGGCCCGGCGAAGACACCTCCAGGCGGTCGTAGGCGATCCCTTCCACCTCGAATACCCGCTGCAGCTGCCGGCTGACCGATTCGCAGTCGGCGAGGGTAACCCCCGCTTCGCCGGCCTGCGAGATTGGTTCATGTACTTTCTCAATAAAGACGCGTAACATCCTTCCACCATTGACATATTCAAAGTCCGCGAGCTCGTATCCCAAGCCGCTGACGACGCGTACAACCAAGGGCTCAAGCGCGCTCGCGACCACGCGCAACTCCTAGCATAAATAAAAAATGGGCTCGAGAGCCCATTGCGGAAACGGAGAAAGTATAGCAAGAAACCCCGGTCGGAACAACGAAAACTACAAGGCCCCGAGGAGCGAGGCGACCTCCTTCGGGTCGAGATTGCGCCATTGGCCGCGTCGCAGATAGGACGGCAGGACCACCGGCCCGAAGCGCACCCGTATCAGGCGGCTCACCGTGACGCCGAGCGACTCGAACATGCGCCTCACTTCGCGGTTGCGGCCTTCGCGCAGCACGACCTGGTACCAGCGGTTGGATCCGGTTCCACCGCCGGAAGAGATGCGATCGAACCTGGCCGGCCCGTCCTCGAGGACCACTCCACGAACAAGCTGGCCCATCTGTTCCCGCGTGAGCGCGCCCCTCACCCGGACGGCGTACTCGCGCTCGATCTCATTCTGGGGATGCATGAGGCGGTTGGCGAGCGCACCCGAATCGGTGAACAGCAGCAAACCACCCGTATTGAAATCGAGCCTGCCCACGGCGATCCAGTGGCCTCCCCGCAGCGGCGGCAACCTTTCGAAAACCGTCGGCCTGCCCTTCGGATCGCTCATCGTGACGATTTGCCCCGCCGGCTTGTGATAAAGGAGCACCCGGGTGGGCCCGGCCTCGGATTTCGGTGGAACAACGCGCCCGTCGAGCGCAACGCGGTCGTTCGGTTTCACCCGCTGCCCCAGCGTGGCGCGCCTCCCGTTCACCAGAACGCGCCCGGAGGCGATTACCGCCTCCATCTCGCGGCGCGAACCGAGCCCCGAGCGCGCGAGCACCTTGTGCAGCTTTTCACCGGGCCCCGCCGGGCTAGGCTGCGCTCGTTTGAGCGGTCTCGGCGGATTCGTCCGGTTGCGCGGCGGGTGGCGGGGTCTGCGTGAGGTCAAGCGTCTTGGCAATGTCTTCGAGCGGCGGCAGCTCCTGAAGCGAGCGCAGCCCGAGGTCGTCCAGAAAGGTCTTCGTGGTCGCATACAGCGCCGGCCGTCCAGGCACTTCCTTGTGACCGATCACCTCGATCCAGCCGCGCTCCTCCAGCCGCCTGACCACTTCGGTGGAGACCGTGACCCCGCGGACATTCTCGATGTCTCCGCGCGTTACCGGCTGCCTATAGGCCACGATGGCCAGAGTCTCGAGCACGGCGCGCGAGTAGCGCGGCGCCCTCTCAGGGTTGATGCGCTCGAGGAACGGCTGCAGCGAGGCGCGCGTCTGAAAGCGCCACCCGCTTGCGGTCGTCACGAGCTCGGCCCCTCGGCCCTGCCAGGACTCGCGCAACTCCTCGAGGAGCTTGCGCAGGGTGTCGGCGTCGATTTCCTCGTCGAACATCTTTCGCAGCTCCGAGACCGCAAGCGGCTCCTGCGCGGCCAGGAGCGCCGCTTCGAGCACGATCTTGACGTCACTCGGACTGAGCATGGGCGGATTTCACATAGATCGGGGCATAAGGCTCGGATTGCGTAACCTCGAGAAGTCCTTCCCTCACCAGCTCCAGCACCGCGAGAAAGTTGACGATCAGCACCGCGGCGCCGCGTGTCGGCTCGAACAGGTCGCCGAACTGGGCGAAACCGCCGTCGCGCAGCCTTCTCAGGATGAGGCTCATGTGCTCCCGGACCGAAAGCTCCTCGCGGCTCACGCGGTGGTGCTGCGTCATTTTCGCATGCACGAGCAGCGCGCGCCACGCCTCCTGGAGATCCACGACGTTCACCTTCGGCATCTGCGCGAGGGATTGCTCGATCCAGACCTCCACCGGGAGAAAATCCCGGCCGAGCTGGGGAAGCGCGTCGAGCCGCTGCGCCGCGAGCTTCACCCTTTCGTATTCGAGCAGGCGCCGCACCAGCTCGGCGCGCGGATCCTCGGCCTCCTCGCTCGGCATCGCCGGGCGCGGCAGGAGCATGCGCGACTTGATCTCCATGAGCATAGCCGCCATCACCAGATACTCGGCCGCGAGCTCGAGATTCCTCGTGCGCATCACCTCGACGTACTCCATGTACTGCTCGGTGAGCCTCGCCATCGGAATGTCGAGGACATCGATGTTCGCCTTGCGGATCAGGTACAGCAGCAGGTCGAGCGGGCCTTCGAAAGTCTCGAAGAACACTTCCAGCGCGTCCGGGGGGATATACAGGTCCTGCGGCAGCTCGGTGAGGGGCTCGCCCCGCACCCTGGCCAGGCGCGCAGGCGCCCCGACGGGCGGCGCGAGCTCGCTCATGTATAGGCGAGCCCCATCGCCTCGCGCACCTCGCGCATGGTCTCCCGGGCGAGCTTGCGCGCCTTTTCGCATCCGTCCGCGACGATGTTGCGCACCAGCGTCCGATCGTCGAGGTACTTCTGCGCGCGCTCGCGCACCGGTCCCTGCTCGGCGAGAACGGCGTCTATCACCCGCTGCTTGCATTCGAGGCACCCGATGCCCGCCGTGCGGCAGCCCTGCTGCACCCACTCGCGCGTCTTCTCGTCGCTGTAGACCAGGTGGAACTGCCACACCGGGCACTTGTCGGGGTCACCCGGGTCGCCCCGCCTTACCCGCGCGGGGTCGGTAGGCATGGTGCGGATCTTCTTTCTGACCGATTCGGCGTCCTCTCGCAGCGCAATCGTGTTGTTGTAGGACTTCGACATTTTCTGCCCATCGATACCCGGCAGCTTGGAAGAGGCGGTCAGCAGGGCCTCGGGCTCGACCAGGATCACCCGCCCCCCTCCCTCCAGGAATCCGAACAGGCGCTCGCGGTCGGCGACGGAAAGATTGCCCTGCTTCTCGAGCAGCGCCCGCGCCGCGGCGAGCGCCTCCGCGTCGCCCTGCTCCTGATACCTCGCGCGCAGGTCCATGAGGACCTTGGCCTTGCGGCTGCCCAATTTCTTCGCAGCGGCCTTGGCCTTGTCCTCGAATCCCGGTTCCCGCCCGTAGACGTGATTGAAGCGCCGGGCGAGCTCCCGCATCATCTCGATGTGCGGCACCTGGTCCTCGCCAACCGGCACGTATTTCGCGCGATAGATGAGCACGTCGGCCGCCTGCAGCAGCGGGTAGCCTAGAAAGCCGTAAGTGAAGAGATCCCGGTGGGCGAGTTTTTCCTGCTGTTCCTTGTAGCTCGGCACCCGCTCGAGCCAGCCGAGAGGGGTGATCATCGAGAGCAGCATGTGCAGCTCGGCGTGTTCCGGAACGTGCGACTGGATGAACAGCGTCGTCTGCGCCGGGTCGATGCCGCTCGCGAGCCAGTCGATCACCATTTCCCAGACGTTTTCCTCGATCACGTCGGGCGTTTCGTAGTGGGTGGTGAGCGCATGCCAGTCGGCGACGAAGAACAGGCACGGGTACTCGCTCTGCAGCTTCACCCAGTTCTTGAGGGCGCCGTGGAAATGCCCGAGGTGCAGCGCACCCGTCGGACGCATCCCGGAGACCACGCGCTCTTCGTACATGGTCTCGCGGCTAAAGACGGAACACCGTCTCGATCAGGTCGATCGAGGCTTGCACCATCGGCATCATGATCGTCCCCAGCACGTGCGGCGGGAGGAAAATGAGCAGCAGCAGGATCGGGAATCCGAAGGGCTCGAGCCGCGCATAGCCGAGCGCGAGCCGGTGGGGCAGCAGGCTCACCGCGATGCGCCCGCCATCGAGCGGCAGGATGGGCAGGAGGTTCAGGACCATGAGCACGATGTTCACGGTGATCCCGGCCTCGGCCATGAGGCCCAGGGGCACGGAATACATCCCGTGCGGCATGGTCTGCGCGCCCTTCATCAGGACCGCCCAGGCAAGCGCCATCGCGAGATTCGCCGCGGGACCGGCCGCGGCGACCCACAGCATGTCCCGCTTGGGACGTCGCAGCGCGTGAAAGTTTACCGGCACCGGCTTCGCCCAGCCGAACAGGATCGCCGGCCCGCCGAAGAACTTGCTCACCACGAGAATCAGCAGGGGCACCATGATCGTCCCCATCGGATCGATATGCCGCAGGGGATTGAGGCTGATGCGCCCGAGCACGAAAGCCGTCTTGTCGCCGAAGTGGCGCGCGACGTATCCATGAGCCGCTTCGTGCAGGGTGATCGCGAAGATGACCGGCAACGCGTAGATCGCGATGGTCTGGGCGAGATTGAATTCCATGGCCGGTCGATGGCAGGCCGTATTTTATCAGAGCGGTGCGACCGGACCGCCGCCGCTACCAGTCGTGCCACACCGGCTTCAGATCGCCCGGCAACGGCGGCAGCGCGCCGAGATCGGCCCGGCTCTCGCCCTTGCCGTGGTAGTCGGAGCCGCGCGACGCGAGCAAGCCGAATTCGCGCGCGACACGGGCGAATTCCACGAATTGTTCCGGAGTGTGGCTGCCGGTCACGACCTCGATGCCCGTTCCTCCGCAATCCTTGAACTCGGCGAAGAACTCGCGCATCTCCGATTTGTGTAGCTTGTAGCGGCCCGGGTGCGCGACGACCGCGACGCCGCCGCTCGCGCGGATCCAGCCCACCGCGTCCTCGAGCAGGGCCCACTCGTGCGGGACGAAGCCAGGCTTGTCCTTCACGAGGTAGCGCTGAAACACGTTCTTCACGTCCGGCGCACATCCCGCTTCGACCAGGTAGCGAGCGAAATGTGCACGGCTGATGAGCTCGGGGTTCTCGGCGTGGCGCCGCGCGCCGGCGAGGCTGTCCGGAACGCCGGCCGCGTCCAGGGCTCTGCCGATCTTTTCCGCGCGCGCCGCGCGGCCCCGCCGGATCGATTGAAGTCCGCCACGCAGCGCCGGCGTCTCCGGATCGATCCGCAGCCCGACGATATGAACCGTCGTTCCGCGCCAGCTCACGGAAATTTCGACTCCGTCCACCAAGCGCACGCCTCGCTCCTCGGCGCCGGCGCGCGCCTCGGCGAGTCCGGAGGTGTCGTCGTGATCGGTGAGGGCAAGCAGCTCCACCCCGTTCGCCGCGGCGCGCGCGACCAGGTCCCTGGGCGCGAGCAGTCCGTCCGACGCGACGGAGTGGCAGTGCAGATCGGCGTTCATCGCCGCATCTTACCGGAGAAACTCCTCGATCACTTCGGCAAGCCGCTCGGGTTGATCGTGATGAACCATGTGACCCGCGCCGGCGATCGCGCGCTCGGTCAATCGCGGGAAGCACTTCTTGCGCGCGGCGAGATCGGCCCTCGACACCTTGAGCATCTCGGCCGCCTTCGATTCCGCGCCCTCCACCCAGAGCACCGGCGCCGCGATCCGGCGCCAGCACGCCTGCGCTTCCTCGATGCGGTAGAGGACCGGATTGACGAGCTTGTGTGCGGGATCGCTGGCGAGCTCGACGCGGCCATCGGGCTTCGCCCTCCCCCAGTGCCGCGCGAGAAACAGCGCCCGTTCCGGGCTCAGGCGGGGATTGTTGGTGCGCAGACGCTCGGCCAGCGATTCGAACGTGTCGTAGTCGCGGAACGCCGGCGCTTCACCGGACAGCTCATCGAGCCAGCGCGCGTAGCGCTCGGGCGCCTTCTCGGCGCTCGCGGCGGCCAGTCCGAACCCCTCCAGATCGATCAGCTTCGCGACGCGCTCAGGCCTGATGCCCGCGTACATCGCAGCCACGTTGCCGCCCATGCTGTGTCCGACCAGCGTCGCGGGCCTGCCCGGTTGGAAGTGCTCGAGCAGCGAGTCCAGGTCGGCGAAATAATCCGGAAACCAGTAGCTGGCACCCTGGGTCCAGCCGGTCAGGCCGAAGCCGCGCCAGTCGGGCGCGATCACCCTCCAGTCCCCGCGCAGCGCGTCCACCAGGAACTGGAACGACGCGGATACGTCCATCCAGCCGTGCATCATGAACAGCGCCGGCGCGCCTTCCGCACCCCAGCAACGGCAGTGATAGCGCAGGCCGCGCACCGCTACGAATTCGGATCGACTCGGCTTCATGAACCGGTTGATGATAACAGGCGGCGGAGGCGCAGCGCGCTATATAATCTGCCGCAATCATGGCGGTGTACGCACTCGGCGAACGCAGGGTCCTAGTTCACGGCGAAGAAAGTTTCATCGCCGACAACGCTACCGTGATCGGCTCGGTGATCGTGCACGATCAGGCGAGTGTGTGGTTCAACGCCGTGCTGCGCGGCGACAGCGAGACCATCACGATCGGCGGGCGCACCAACATCCAGGACGCCGCGGTCCTGCACGCCGATCCGGGGATTCCGCTCACCCTCGGAAGAAACGTCTCCATCGGGCACCAGGCCATGCTGCACGGCTGCACCATAGGCGACGGCTCGCTCGTCGGCATCGGAGCGATCATCCTCAACCACACCGTCATCGGCCGCGGCTGCCTGATCGGCGCCGGCGCGCTCATCCCCGAAGGGAAGACCTTTCCCGACGGAGTGCTCGTCGTAGGCACGCCCGCAAAAATCGTCCGCGAGCTGAAACCCGAGGAGAAAGCGGAGCTGCTGGAGAACGCCGATATCTACGTGCGGCGATCGAAGCTCTATCGCGAGAAGCTGAAGGCGCAGGAGCGCTGGAGGGGCCGCGTCGGGGCGTGAGGCGATGCGAAAAGGAGGACCGCGATGGCACCAGACCCCAAAGCTCCCGAAAGGGACGATCAATCCAAAACGGTTCTGAGTCGCGTGCTGGGAGGCATGTCCGTCTTCACCATGCTCATGACGGTCCCGCAAGTCCTCACCATTTGGGTCGGCCACAAGGCGGCCGGCGCCTCCGTGGTGTCATGGAGCGCCTATCTGCTCTCCGCCGTCCTCTGGTTCTGGTACGGATTCCAGAAGCGCGACAAGAACATCTATTTGCCGTGCGTCGGATGGGTCGGCCTGGACCTCGCGGTAATCGTCGGCGCTGTCATCTATGCCTAGCCCCGGCGAGCCGGGCAGACCAGCCGCGCCTCACTTCGGCGCCATGCGGATGGCGCCGTCCA
>DASSJA010000244.1:0-2519 GCA_035691445.1 Burkholderiales bacterium
GATGCCGCCCGCAATCACGCAGGTTCGAATGGTAATGGCCAGGTCCATTCGCTGCGCGCCGGCAGCGATATAGCCGATCGCACCGGCATAGGCCGCCCGACGCTGCGGCTCGAGCTCGTCGATGATCTCCATTGCGCGGACCTTCGGGGCCCCCGTCATCGTTCCGGCGGGGAAGGTCGCGCGGAGGGCGTCCATTGCCGTGAGGCCTTCGCGCAACTCCCCCTCCACCTGGCTCACCAGGTGAAACACATGCGAGTACCGCTCGATCACCATCAGCTCGGTCACCTGCACCGATCCGTACTTCGCGATCCGGCCGACGTCGTTCCGCCCAAGGTCGACGAGCATGACATGTTCGGCCCGCTCTTTTTCGTCGGCCGCGAGCTCGCGCATGAGCTCCGCGTCCTCATCCGCCGTCTTGCCTCGCGGTCTCGTCCCCGCGATTGGTCGCACGGTGACCCGGCCGCGCTCGACCCGTACCAGCAGCTCCGGGGAGCTGCCAACGATCTCGACTCCGTCGAGTACCAGGTGATACATGTACGGCGACGGATTGATGACTCGGAGCGCACGGTAGAGCGCCTCGGACGAGAAATCGTATGGGACCTCAATGCGACGAGCGAGCAAAACCTGAAAGGCGTCGCCGGCTACGATGTATTCCTTGATTCGGTCGACATCGGCCATGAACTGCTCGCGCGCGTAATTCGATGCTCCGGTCGCGGGCGCCGCGCTGGATGGCAGATCGAGGGGGCGCAGGACGGACGGCCCCCGCACGCGCGCCATTGTCGACGCGATCTCGGCTTCCGCCTCGTCGTACAGGCGGCGCAGCGTTGCCTCGCTCGCGTCCGGGTCAACCTGAACCCCTACGACGATCCGCGCCTGCGCCCGCAGATTGTCGATGATTACGAGCGCGCTCGTGAAAAGAAACAGGGCATCGGGGACGCCGGACAGCGCCTTCGAGCGTTCCGGTGGATTGGGCAGCCGCTCGATGTAGCGAACGACGTCGTATCCGAAATAGCCGACCGCGCCGCTCCAGAATTCACCCAGCTCGGGAACATGAGCAGGCGTGTAGCGACGGAGAATCGCATCCAGATCGCCGAGCGGATCCGCGGGCCGGCGGCCGCCGTGCCACCCCCGGCGAGGCGTCCACTCCTCCACGAGCCCATCGCGCAGTCGCCAGGCGCTTCGTGGCGCGGCACCCATGAAGGTGTAGCGCGCCCACGTTTCCCCGCCGGCAGGCGCCGACTCCAGGAGGAAGGCGAACGGCTGCTCGCGGAGCTTCGCGAATACCGCCACTGGCGTCTCGGTATCGAGCAGGGAGTCGCGCCAGACCGGCACGAGCGCGGCCGTCCCCGAGCTTGTCGCCGTTCGGGCCCGTTCTCGAAACGCGGCGAAGCTCATGCGCGGCGGCGCTGACGAGCCGGTTGCTCGTGCATTTCCCGGCGACGAGATTCTCGAATCATGATTGAAGTACCGAGGAAGAAGCGGAACGCGGGCCTAACGATTGGCCTGCTGGCGATCGCGCTTGGCGCGCACCAGGCCCGTGCGCAGACGGTCTGGAACGACTCCACCACCCGCGCGCTGGTGGAGCAGGCAACCCGCCTGCGCGCCGCGCAGCTCGCCGATACCGGCCTCACCGACTATCGCGCCGAGGCACACGGCTATCTCACGTTCCTCGCGCAGGTAGGGCAGGGCTTCACCGAGCCGCCGCGCATCGTCAAGGCCGATGAGCTGGCGCTCGAAGTCTACTGGAAGGCGCCGGGTCTGAGCAAGCAGCGAATCATCGGTCGGCGCGATACGTTGCTCCTCCCGACAGATATCGCCTACCATCGCGACCACCTCGGGATCGTCCAGAACAACTTCCCGAACATCATACGCCTGGGTGAGGGCGACGAAGTGCGCGACGTGCCGCATCCGCTCTCGGCCATCGGTCTCACGCAATACGACTTCGCCATCGCCGACAGCCTGCGTATCCAGCTTCCCGGCCGCACGGTCAACGTGTACGAGGTCCGCGTGCGGCCCAAGGACGATCGCCAGCCCCGTGTCGTCGGCGCGGTGTACATCGATCGTAGCGAGGGGCAGGTCGTCCGCATGGCGCTCAGCTTCACCCGCGCCGCGCTCCTGGACAACCAGTTGGAGGACGTATCGATCGTGCTCGAGAATCGCCTCGTCGGCACGCGCTTCTGGCTGCCCTCGCGACAGGAGATCGAGATCCGACGTACCGGGACCTGGCTCGACTACCCGGTGCGCGGCATCATCCGGGGGCGTTGGGAGATCGGCGAGTACAAGATCAACCAGGGCGTGCCGTACTCGATGTTCGGCGGCCCCGAGATCGTCCAGGCGCCGCCTAACGAGCAGAAGCAGCACGTGTGGTCCACGCCACGCGTGCTGGATTCTCTGCCGCCCGACGTCCGCGCGGTCACCGACGCCGACGTGCGGCGGGTGCAGGAGGAAGCGCGCTCCCTCGTTCGTGCCAGCGCGCTTCAGCGGGCCCATACCGCGGCCGTCTCGGCGCGGGGGCTCTC
>DASSJA010000245.1:0-4080 GCA_035691445.1 Burkholderiales bacterium
GCTCGCCGCCTGCTTTCCGCGCAGGAAGCTCGCATCGGCGCCGACGTCGACGATCCACGCGGGCTCGCCGGTCCCGAGCACACGCCGGATGAAGCCTGCCTGTCCGGGCTGGTAGATGCTCCTGCGGCCCGCGGCGAGGAACTCGACAATGTCCGCGTCGCCGGCGCTCAGCCAGGTCTCGTCGCAGCGAAACCCTCCCGCCTTGGCGTCCAGGCTCCAGCGGGCGCCGCAGGCCCAGCCGAGCGTCTCGCAGAACGCGGCGAGCACGCCCGGCATAGCGGCAGCGACCGTTTCGGATTCCGACAGAACGCGCGTGACTCGGTGCTCGATCGCCTGCCGCAGCTCGGCGCGTTTGCGCTCGGTGATATCGACGATGGCCCCGATCAATCCAGCGACCTCGCCGTCGGCGCCGTTGAACGTCGCCTTGTAGTTGAGGGTGTGCCGGATGCTTCCGTCGTGGACCGGTACATCGAGCTCGTAGGTCAGGGTGCCGGGCTTGAGCCACAGTTCCTCGTCGGCCGCGCGGTGCTTCGCGGCAACCGCGGGCGAGCGCGAGAAAAGCTCCTGAACAGTCTTTCCGATGAAAGCCTCGCGATCGACCCCGAAATAGCCTTCCCAGGCCCGGTTGGCGCCGAGGTGCTTTCCGTCGCGAGCCTTGAAAAAAACGGGTATCGGAAGCGCCTCGATCAGCTCCTGCGCGACGTGCAGCGCCTTCGCGCTCTCCTCCCAGACCCTGGACATCCCCGGGAGCGGACGATTCTCTTCCGGGGAGCTACGCTGAAGCTCGAAAGGCCGGGATACGTTCGCGAGAAATTGCTTCCGCCAGCGGCGATATTCCGTGGGTGTGATGCGGTGACGCTTGCAGATGGCTGTCTCGGGCTTGCCCCTGAGCCCTTCCAGCACCACTTTGGCCTTCGACGCGGGATCCCATTGCCGATCCGGCACGCGTTCCGCTCCCTTCAGTGCGTATGCGTCTTGCCGCGCACTTTTGCCCGGCAAGTATCAACCAAGGGCCGGTGGATGTAAATGGTTTTGTCGGAAAAATTCACGACAGGAACCGCGTCGCCACGACTTCTTCGTAGTCCGGCTCGGAGGAGAGCAGCCCGGTTGCTCTTGCGAACGCGTTCAGCGCGCGCACGCTCGCCCGGGAAATCGCCGGATCGTAGTAGGGCGCGTCGCGGCGCACGAGCTCGGGGATGAGCGCGAGCTCCGCCGCCGGGAAATGCTTTCTTGCCGCGCGGGTCGCGAGTGCGGGGTCTTCCTTGAGCGCGGCTTGCGCGGCGGCAACGGCGCGTACAGCAGCGGCGGCGGTCGTGCCCGGGTTCTCGTTTGTCCATTTTTGCGACGTGACGAGCGCCGCGAATGTGTAGTGCTGCGAGCCCCGCGGGCCGTCCCCGCGGCGCGCGTCGATGATCAGGTTCCCGATGCCGCTGCGCACAGCCACTTCCGCCGCCATCCCGTTCGCCCAGAAGCCGTCCACCGCGCCTTCCTCGAGCGCCTTCGCGGCGGCCATGCCGAAGGAAACCCCAGCGTGCGCGGCTCCCGGAACGGGTGCGATGCTCAGATCGCGCTCCGGATCGACTCCGGATTCCGCGAGCATGCGCTTGAGCCCGTCGACAGGACCCGGTGCCGCGCCGATTCGAAGTCCTTTGAGCGCGCGCAAGTCGCCGCGCCTTGCGCCGAGGTCCTTGCGCACGACAAGGAACCAGTACATGTTCTGCGACAGCGCGCACAGCAGCTTGCAGCCGCGCCAGTCGCGGAAGGCATTGAGCGCGGCATGCGCCGCGCCGCCGACGAAATCGATGCGACCGTCGCGAAGCTCCTCGAATGTTTTCGTCACCGGAAAAATCAGCTCGACGGTGGCGTCCAGCCCCTGCTTCGCGAAAAACCCGAGCTCGACCGCGGCGATCGCCGGAAAGTAGGACGGCGACACCATGTCGGGAATGGCGACGCGGAGCGGCACAGGGCTCTCCCGGGAATCGGAAGTCGGGGAGAGCTTATACCCCGAAACTGCCTATTGCGGAGGCTTGCCGTAGTTCTGCGCGAGATAGCTCGCGATGGCTTCGACGTCGTCCTTCGCGATCGGTGCCTTGAAGACATTGATCATCTTGCTCACTTCCGCGGTCCAGCCGGACTTGTCCAGGAAGCGCGAGTTCATCTGGATATAGTCGAGACTGTGGCACGCGAGGCAGGCGTTCACCTTGTCCCTTCCAGGCCCTTCCTTCAGCTGGATTTTCGATTCCTGCGCGCGGGCCACGCCGGCTGCCGCAAGGAGCGCCGCTACGGCGGCGATCATGACCGGCGCCTTCATACGACCTCCAGGTACAGGCGCTGGATGACGTTGTGGTGGTAGCCCGCGGGATTGAAGATCAACTGCTCCACCTGCGTTTCCCCCGAACGGCTCGTGGCGCGAGCCATGACGACGAGCGCCCCGCGCTCCCGGCTCGGGATGGTCATCGAGAATTCACGGAATGAGAAGCGCCCGAAGTCGCGCCCGAGCCTTGCGGCATGCCAACCCGCGCCGTCGGTGGAGACCTCGACCCTGGCGATGCCCGCTCCGCCGTCCCAGGCGAGCCCCTTGACCTCGATCGCCTTGCCGTGCGGAATCTGCTGCCCGTTCGTGAGGGACGTGATGAGCGAATTCACCACCATGGTCGTGATGGGCTCGTTGGGCGAATAGAGCTGCGACTTGAATGTTGGCGTCGTAAATTTGCCGCGCGGCAGCCGGTAGGCAGCGCTCATCCAGAAATTCTTCTCCGGCTCGGAGGTGACCTTGACGCTCACGACTTGCTTCACCCAGTACGTTCCGGTCCAGCCGGGAACGATCAGGCGCGCGGGGAAGCCGTTCCAATGCGGCAGCGCCTTGCCGTTCATTTCGTAGGCGATCAGCGTGTTCCCGTCCATCGCGACCGCGACGGGCAGCGATTTCACGAAATCCGGAGTGGCGGCGATCGGCGGCTGATCCGCTCCGTTGAATGCCACCTCCAGCGCGCTGGCCTTCACTCCGGCCTTCGCGAGAACGTCCTTCAGGCGGACACCCTTCCAGACGGCGTTGCCCATCGCGCCCACGCCCCATTCCACCCCGGCGACGTGCGGCTCGAACAGCCCTCGCCGGTTGCCCGAGCACTGGCACACCGCGGTGATTTCCGCGGGCTCGAAATCCTTCTTGAGATCGGCGAGGGTAAACTTCAACTCGCGCTCGGCGCTGTCGCCGCCGACGGTGAGTGACCACTCTGCGGCCGTGAGCTCGGGTATTCCGGCGAGGTGCCAGCGCACGAAAAAGGCGTCATTGCGCGTGACCGGCGTGCGGAAATATTCGATGGGCGTCTCGAAGTTGGGTGGGCGGTAGCTCTTTTTGATCAGCGGCACCTTCCCGGGCAGCTTGAACAAGGCCTGCTCGGCGAGCGTGCCGTCGGGAAGCTCGGCGAAGCCGAGCGCGCGGGAGCTGCCGAGCTCGGCGGCGAGCGCCCTCGCCGCGCCGAGGGCGCCGAAAGCCGTGAGCGCGCCCGCCCGCGTGAGCAGCCGACGGCGTGATTCGCTGTGATCCCCTCTCATGGATTCCTCCTCGTCGGAGCCGGATCGGTCGAGCCGCTATATTAGCCCTGTCTAATATAGAGAGGGAGTGGCGGGCGGGCGGCGACCGCTCTAGACCACTGCTACCTCTTCAAAGGCTTGTAGCGGATCCGCCTGGGTTTCGCCCCCTCTTCGCCCAGGCGCCTGATCTTGTCGGCCTCGTATTCCTGGTAGTTGCCGGCAAAAAAGCTCACCTTCGATTCGCCCTCGAAGGCGAGAATGTGAGTGGCGATCCGGTCGAGGAACCAGCGGTCGTGGCTGATGACGAGCACGCTGCCGGCGAACTCCAGAAGCGCGTCCTCGAGCGCCCGCAGGGTTTCCACGTCGAGGTCGTTGGAGGGCTCGTCGAGCAGCAGAACGTTGCCTCCGGCGAGCATGGTCTTCGCGAGGTGTACCCGGCCGCGCTCGCCGCCCGAGAGCGTGCCGACCTTCTTCTGCTGGTCGGCGCCCTTGATGTTGAAGCGGCCGAGGTAGGCGCGCGAGGGCATCTCGAACTTGCCGACGGTG
>DASSJA010000246.1:0-10206 GCA_035691445.1 Burkholderiales bacterium
CTCTTTCCGCCGTATTTCATCAAGCGTTTCGAAGGCGTGCCGGTCGCTTTCGTCGGCGCGGTCGTGCGCGATACGCCGGCCCTCGTCGGCGCCTCGATCGTCGAGGGTCTGCGATTCCGAGACGAGGCCGAAAGCGTCAACGAGCTGGTCCCGGAGCTCAAGCGGCAGGGCGTCGAAGCGATAGTTCTCCTGATCCACGAGGGCGGAGCCGCGCGGACCTGGTACGGTGATGCCTCGTGCCCGGATTTCGGAGGCGACATCGTGAGCATCGTAAAGCGCCTCGATCCCGCCGTGGACGTCGTGGTCTCGGGGCATACCCACCGGGCGTACCTGTGCCGGGTCGACGGGCGGCTGGTTACGCAGGCGGGATCCTACGGCCGCTTCCTGACCGAGATCGAGCTGACGATCGACCGGCGCTCTCGCGACGTGGCGGCCGCGAGAGCGCAAAACCACGTCGTCGACGCGAGCCGGCTCGCACGCGACCCGGAGGAAACGGCGATCCTCGCGCCGGCCCGTGCCGCCGCCGTGCGGATTGCCGGGCGGCAAGTCGCGGCCCTCGGGGTCGCGCTCACCGCCAGCCCCAGCAGAGCGGGCGAATCGGCGCTGGGCGACGTGATCGCCGATGCGCTGCTCGCCGCGGCCGCGCCCCCGGAGAAAGGGGGCGCGCAGATCGCGATGATGAATCCAGGCGGAATCCGCGCCGCCCTGATCCCGCGCGACGGCATCGTGACCTACGGCGATCTGTACAACGTGCTTCCGTTCCGCAATACCATCGTCGTCGTGGAATTGTACGGCGGGGAGATCGGGCAGCTGCTCGAGCAACAGTGGTCTGCAACGCGGAGCGAAGGGAATATCATGCAGGTCTCGCGGGGCTTCTCCTATGCCTGGGACGGCTCCAGACCTGTGGGCAGCCGCGTCGTGCCCGGTTCGATCAGGCTCGACGGCGCGCCCTTGCAGTCGGGCGGCAGGTATCGCCTCGCCGTCAACAGCTACATGGCCGACGGTGGCGACGGCCTGGCGATCCTGAAGACGATCGGGCACCGCGTCCGGGGCCCGCTCACATTCGATGCGGTTGCAGACTACCTGAGCGCGAATTCCGGTCTGGGCCTTCCTGCGCGCGACCGCATCAGCCGCGTCGACTGAGTATGCGCATCGAGTGCATCCTGCAATGCGGCAACCACCTCGGCGAGAGCCCGGTCTGGGACGTCGAGGAGGGCCGGCTCTACTGGGTCGACGGCACCGGCCGGCGCGTGGGCAGGCCTTCGATCTGGCGCCTGGATCCGAAATCGGGCAAGACCGAGAACTGGTCGCTCAAGCGCGACGTCGGCGCGCTCGCGCTGAGAAAGAAAGGCGGCGCGGTGCTTGCGCTCGACGACGGCTTCTACTCCTTCGATTTCAGGGACGCGAAGCTCGAGCGGATCGCGCTCGCCCACGAAGGCCAGCCGCGCGTGCGCCTGAACGATGGCAAGTGCGACCGGCGCGGGCGCTTCTTCGCCGGCGGCATGGACGACAAGGAGGAGCTGAAACTCTGCGGCCTGTGGCGCCTCGATGCCGATCTTTCGGTCACGTTGGTGGACGACGGCATCATCTGCTCGAACGGTCCCTGCTGGAGCCCCGACGACAAGACCTTCTACTTCGCCGACACCTTCCAGGGCGAAATCTGGAAGTACGACTACGACATCGCGAGCGGCACGCCCTCGAACCGGCGCCTGTTCGCCTCGTTCAAGAAAGATCCGGGGGTCGCCGACGGCTCGACGGTCGACGCCGAGGGCTGCTTGTGGAACGCGCAACTCATCTCCGGAGACCTGGTGCGCTACGCACCCGACGGTTCGGTCGAGCGGAGGATCGGCATGCCGGTCCGGAACGTCACCAGCGTCATCTTCGGTGGAGACAAGCTCGACGAGATCTACGTCACCTCGATGGCGCGTGTGAAGCACCCGGCCGTGCACGACCGCTTTGCGAAAGAGGCGAAACCGCAGTTCCTCGCAGGGAGCCTGTTCCGGATCACCGGGCTCGGCATCCAGGGAGTTCCGGAACCGCGGTTCGCGGGCTGACGAAGAGGTGCCAAGGAGGTCTGATGGAGAAAAGAAAGCCCAAGGGCCCGTCGCCGGACGAGCTCCTGGACGTGCTCGATCTGAGGGACTTCGCCCGCCATGCGGTGACGCGGACGCTTCCCGGGAACACCGTCGTCGTCAGGGAGGGCGACCGGACGGACTCGCTCTACATCGTCGTCTCGGGGCGCGTGAAGATCTATGTCAGCGACGAGGGCAAGGAAATCGTGCTCGGTGAATCGGGGCCGGGGGATTACTTCGGCGAGATGGTGCTCGACGAGGGACCGCGCTCGGCGTCGGTGGTCACGCTCGAGCCTACCCAGTTCCTGGTCGTTCCGAAGGAGGACTTCGCGGACTTCGTCGCGAACAGCCCGCCGTTTGCGCTGCATCTCATCCTCAAGCTCATTAAGCGGGTGCGCGCGCTGACCAGCGAAGTGAAGAGCCTCGCGCTCCTGGACATCTACGGTCGCGTGGCGCGGGTGCTTCTCGACCTCGCCGTGGAGCGCGACGGCGTGCTCGTGATCAAGGATCGCCCGAAGCCGCAGGACATGGCCGAGCGCGTCGGCGCTTCGCGCGAGACGGTCCGCCGGATCCTCGACGACCTCGCCGAGGGTGGCTACATCGAGGTCAAGGGCGAGACCATCATTGTCGCCCGCGCGCTGCCGCGGACGTGGTAGGGCGCCCAAAGGCGACCCGGCTCGCAAGCGGGCGGTGAGCAGCTGCTCAAGGCGGCTCACCTTCGCCGGAAAGGCGAAGCAGCCCGGCTGATGAAATTTCAATCCGGTCGCAATTTGTTCCTGCGGATGATCTCGCCCCAGCGCGCGTAGTCGCGCCGCACGATTGCTTCGAACTCGTCGCCCGAGACGCCGGATGGCTCGACACCCAGCTCGCGGAAGCGGTTCGCCACTGCAGGCAGCTTGAGCACGGCGCGGATGTCGGTAGCGAGCTTGTCGAGCACCCGCTTCGGCGTGCCGCCGGTGGCGAAGATCCCGTGCCAGCCCGGAATGCCCAGGCCGGGAAAGAGGGAGTCGAAAGGCACGGCCCCGGGCAACTGCTCGAGCGGCGAGGCGCCCGTGACCATGAGCGCGCGCAGCTTGCCCGACTTCACGTGCGGTATCACCGCCACGGTGACGTCGAGCATGATGCCGGGCTCGCCCGAGAGCACCGCCTGCATCGCGGGCGCCGCACCCTTGTAGGGTACGTGGGTGAGGTTGATTCCGGCGGCGCTCTTGAGCAGCTCGACGTAGAGATGCTGTCCCGAGCCGTTTCCCGCGCTTGCATAGTTGAGCCGTCCCGGCTCCTTTTTCGCGCGGTCGATCAATTCCTGGATCGTGGTGATTCCGAGCGAGGGATTGACCACCAGGGCGTAGGTAAGGAGCGTCGTCTGCGTCACGCCGACCAGGTCATCGAGCACCTTGTAAGGCACCTTCTGCAGGTGCGGAAGGGTGACGAGCGGCGTCGAGCTGATGATCATGAGCGTGTACCCGTCCGGCACCGCCCTCGCGACATACTCGGGCCCGATGGTGCTCCCGGGCTTGTTCTCGACGATCACCGGGTGCCCCCAGCGGTCCTGCAATTCCTTCCCGATCAGGCGCCCGGAGATGTCGAGAGGGCCTCCCGGGGGAAAGGGCACGACCAGCCTTACGGGTCTGGAAGGGAATTCCTGGGCCGAGGCTCCGGCCGCGAGCAACAGGAGCACGAAAGCCGCCGCGGTACGCTTCATGATTTCCTCCTCGGGGAAGACTACCAGAGCGTCCCCGCGGGGGGAAAGGCCGGCGCTCAGGAACTCTCAGGCCGCCGCGACACTGGCGGTTCTTTGCAGCAACCGGGTAAAGTCCTGCGCCGGCACCGGCTTGCTGAAATAGTAGCCCTGGTACTCGTCGCACCTGAGCTTCGCCAGGCTGGCGAGCTGCTCCTTGGTTTCCACACCTTCCGCGATCACGCCGAGCTTCAAGCTCTTTGCCATCGCGACTATGGCTGCGACTATTCCGGCACCGTCGGCCTCGGTGGTGAGATCCCGCACGAAGGACTGATCGATCTTCAGGGTCTGCACCGGGAAGCGCTTGAGATAGGCAAGGCTGGAATAGCCGGTCCCGAAATCGTCCACGGACAGCTGAACACCGAGCCCGTGCAGCTGTTCCAGCAGAGCGGCCGCCTTGTCGGCCTGGTGCATGATCGTGCCCTCGGTGATCTCGAGCTCCAGAAAACCGGGATCGAGACGGGTTTCCCGCAGGATCCCCGCTATCGTTTCCACCAGGTCCTTCTGCCGGAACTGCCGGGGGGACAGATTCACGGACATCAGCAAGGGCGGGAATCCCTGGTCCTGCCACGCTCTGTTCTGAGCGCAGGCCTCCTTCAGCACCCATTCGCTGATCGGCACGATAAGGCCGGTTTCCTCGGCGAGCGGGATGAACCGCCCCGGAGGAACGAATCCCAGATCCTTGGAGTTCCAGCGGATCAGGCCCTCGGCGCCGACGATCCGTCCGCTTGCCACGTCTACTTTGGGCTGGTAGTGCAGCACGAACTCCTGCCGTTTCAGCGCGCGCCGCAGCAATACTTCCATGTCGAGACGGCCGACCGACTGGTCCATCGCGGGAGCGTAAAACTCGAAAGTGTTGCCCCCTTCAGCCTTGGCGCGATACATGGCGATGTCGGCGGCCTGCACCAGGGCGTTCATATCGTTCGCGTCGCGCGGAAACAGGGCGATGCCGATGCTCGCAGTCACGGCGACTTCCCGTCCCTCGAGAGGGACGGGGTCGTCGAAGACATGCTTGATTTTTTCCGCAACGTTCGCCGCCTGGTCGATATGGCTCATCCCCTCGACGATGATGCTGAACTCGTCGCCTCCCAGGCGCGCGACGGTGTCCACGCCCCGCGTCGACTTCTTCAGCAGCTCGGCCACCGCCTGCAGCATCACATCCCCGGCAGGGTGACCGAGAGAATCGTTGACTTGCTTGAAGCGGTCGAGATCCAGATGCATCAAGGCGAACATCTGTCCACTGCGTTTGGCCCGGACTGCAGCCTGCGACAGGCGGTCGCGGAGCAGGCTGCGGTTGGGCAGCCCGGTCAGGGAATCGTACTGGGCAAGATAGCTCAGTTGCTCCTCGGTCTTCTTGCGCTCGGTGATGTCGCGCAGCACTACCAGCACCGCGGGCTTTCCCCGGTAGATGAATGCGGCGGCGGTCGCCTCGACGTTTATGGGCACACCGTCGAGCCTGAACGCCTTGCGCTCGAGCATCGGCGCCGGACCGTTTTCGGTCGCCAGATTCTGGATGCGCTGCTCGACGCCTTCGCGGTTTTCCAGATGAATGAAATCGAAGACCGACCTCCCGACGAGCTGCCCGCTTCTGGCCGCGCCGAACATCTTCACGCACGCGCTGTTGACGTAGACCACCTTGCTGTCGCTCTGGACCAGAATGCCGTCGGGAGAGAGCTCCACGACTTGGCGGTAGCGTTCCTCGCTCTCCCGGAGCTCGAGCTGCGTATTCCTGAATGCGGTGATGGCGCGGCCGATCCTTTCCACTTCGTCGCCGCCCTCTATCTTCACGTTGTCCGCGAGCTCGGCCAGCGCACCGATTTGAGTCTCGAGCGACCGGGCGAGAAACCGGGACAGGAAGATCGACAGGACGAACAGAAGCATCGAAAGGGACAAGCCCACCAAGGCGAAAACGGAGTCGGTGCGGTCGCTTTGCCGGACGCCCGCGACTATATCCGAGGCGAGTCGCTCGCGTTGGCGGTCCAGAAGGCTGGCGAAAGCGCGGTTCATCGCGATGAACCGCTCGTTCGCGAGCGCGATGTGCGAGGGCGCGAGCGCAATGTTGACCGTGGTCAACTCGACCGCGGAAGTCACGCTCCGGCGGTACGCCTGCGTGAGGGCGACCAGATCGCCGCGCAGCCCGGCCGAGCGTGCGTCGTTGCCGGCAGAGACGGGCACGGTCTTCTCGATCTCGCCGATGGCCTCGTGGATCGCGTTCAGGCGCCCCTTCGCCTGAACGTATAGCGTCTCCTCGTCCATCTTGCTGGCATGGGTTAGGAGGTCGAAGAGCGCCAGGTGCTGCGCGGATAGATTGATGAACGTGTCGGAATAGCGATCGAAAGTCGCGAGCTCGTGGTCGGCGACGCGCGTGAGCAGGGCGTTCTGGCGTTGCGCCTCGTAGATGAACGCCGCCGCGAGAGCACCGAGCAAGACGAGGCCCAGCAGGGGCGCCGCCAGGATACGCTGGCGCAGCGACAGTCCCTTGAATTTGCCGACGATGCGAGTCATGGCGCCGGGATTGCACGCCCCTAGGGCGCCCTGCCGATCCGCGTGCGTTCCGCGGCTCGGGTCCAGTCTTCCGGGAGGACTCTCGCGAGGGCCTCGAACCTGCCATTCGACAGCGGCCGGAACACGTAGGCCGCTCCTTCGGGCTTGGCGAATATGCCGGCCGCCTCGCGGAGGTTCGCCGAGTGGGACACGAGCACGGTGTTGGTCCCTTTTGCCGGCGGCGCCGAGAGCATCGTGCGCAAGGAGTCCGTGAGCCGCCTGGTTTCTGCTGCGTCGGTGCTGATCACGAAATAAAGATCCTGATTCACGACGGTGCGCCCGAATGCGAGTTGCGCCGTATCACGGGTGCGGCAGAACGGGCTCGCCGCCACGGTCCCGACCGGAATGGCGAGCGCCTTCATCGCCCTGCCGATCTGCGTCGCCTGCGCCCGCCCCTCCGCCGAGAGGTTGCGCTGCGTTTCGCATCGCGTCAGGTCCGCCGTCTCGTCGGTCGCGCCGATCTGCTCGGTCGCCGCGTGCCGGAAGTAGATGACAAAGCCTCCCTGCCGGAGCTCGCCGATCACCGAGCTCAATTCTGCCAATGGTTTGTCCTGCGCCCTCGCGGCGCCTGGGTGCAGGCTGACCAGGGCGGCTGTCGCGAGCAGAGCCGCGGCCGCGCAACAGCCGGTTCCTTGCCGGTTCTTCCCAAAGCTCATGCCTGATCCCTCCCCTTGGCTATCTGCCTCGAAGTTTAGGGGTGCGGGCGGCCGGACCATTGATGTGGATCAAACGAGGTCGCCAGGGACTGACCGGCGCGGTTCGAATTCCGGGATTAATGCCCGCTCGGGAACGTTGCACTCCCCGGCAAGAGGGTCGTGTGTAGGGACTATAATGGCCGGGCCGGGTGGCGCATCTGAGTCACCCGCAGGAATCCGGCCAACTACACGGAACGTTCGTCATGGGTTTCACCGCCGCTTCGCCGCAGGCAGGACACCGGGCGCTGGACATCGTCGCCGGTCTTCACTACACCGTCGACACCGGCGAGAAGCCGGTGAACGAGACCTTCGGCCCGAACAACATCCGTCGCCGCGTCACGGGCGAGGGCGACGTGCGGCAGATGACCATCCGCAACGGCCGGCCGCTCGCCGGCGAGTTCGATCTCGAGGTCACCGGCTTCGAGTTTGTCGAGCACAGGACCCGGGTGCGCGACTTCTTCGATCTCGAGGAGCTGAAGCGTGTCTATTACCCGGAGGTCGAGGCGCTGATCAAGGAGGTTTCGGGCGCCGCGCGAGTCGTGGTCTTCGACCATACGCTGCGCTCGGGGGACGAGGCCGAGCGCGAGGCGAAGCTCGTGAGGGAGCCCGTGCTCAACGTGCACAACGACTACACCGAGTGGTCGGGGCCGCAGCGCGTGCGCGATCTGCTGCCCGACGAAGCCGATGAATTGCTGAAGCATCGCTTCGCCATCATCCAGGTGTGGCGCGCGATCAACCAGCCGATCCAGTCGAACCCGCTCGCGATCGCCGACGCGAGGAGCCTCGCACCCGAGGACCTGATCCGCGCCGAGCGCCGCTATCCGAACCGCGTCGGCGAGACCTACCGCGTCGGCTACAACCCGGATCACCGGTGGTTCTATTTCCCGCTGATGCGGCGCGACGAGGCGCTGGTATTCAAGGTGTTCGATTCCGCAATGGACGGGCGCGCGCGGTTCACCGCTCACAGCTCCTTCGTCGATCCCACCACGCCCGCGGGCGCGCCCCCTCGCCAGAGCATCGAAGCCAGAACGCTGGCCTTCTTCTCCTAGACCCTGATGTTCTCGTCCGCGATGTAGTCGCGGATCACGGCCTCGATACCGGGGTCGGCCTCGAATCCCATCGAAAGCGCGCGCGGCGTGGCGAAACGCACCGGCCAGGTCTTGACGATGGCGTCGATCCGAGCGTCGAGCTTGAAGGATACGCGCTTCTTCGTTTGAGCACCGGCGATCCTCTCCATCGCTTCGATCATCTCGGCGACCGTAACCGTGATTCCGGGCAGATTCACCACGCGGTTGGATCCCCATTTCGACGCGGGGAGGTCGTGTGCGTGGATCAAAGCCTCGACGACGCGGCGCGGCGAGAGCAGCCACACCGCCGTCTGCGGTGGCAGCGGGCACTCGTAGGCGACACCGTTCAGCGGCTCGCGCACCACGGCGCTCGCGAACGAGGAGGCCGCAGCGTTCGCCTTGCCGGGGCGCACCACGATCGTAGGCAGGCGCAGCGACCTGCCGTCGACGTAGCCCTTGCGCGAGTAGTCGGACACAAGGTACTCGGAAACCACCTTCTGCGATCCGTAGGACGTCCGCGGCGCCGGCGTCGTCGAATCGTCGAGCACCTCCGGGAGGTCGCCGCCGAAGGCCGCGACCGAGCTCGCGAACACCAGGCGCGGCGGCCGGGTGCAGCGGCGCGCGGCCTCGAGCACGGTGCGCACCCCGCCGACATTCACGCGCATGCCCAGATCGAAGTCGGCCTCGGCGGCGCCGGAGACCACCGCGGCGAGATGGAAGATCGAGCCGGTGCCGGGCGTGATCGCGCGCGCGGCGAGATTCGAATCGGAGATATCGCCCGTCAATTTTTCGATCCGGGCATCTTCCGGGAGGTCGGGGAAAGCCTGATCGACCAGCGTTAGCCGCGTGATCTTCTGCTGCGTGCCGTCGGGGACGGCGAGAGCACCGCGGGCCAGCAGCGCTCTGGCGAGCTTCGAACCGATGAAGCCTCCGCCTCCCGTGATGACGGCTTTCATGCGCGGGATTCTAATCGGCGCCGGGGACGCGTGCTAGGCGAGAGCGGCGATCTTCTCGATGAGCGCCTCGTGGTCGATCGGCTTGGTCACGTAGTCCCGCGCCCCCTGCCGTATGCCCCACAGGCGGTCGCTTTCCTGGTCCTTGCCGGTGCAGAGGATTACCGGAATGCCCCGCGTCGCCTCGTCGCGCGTGATCGCACGCGTCGCCTCGTACCCGTTCATGCCGGGCATCACCACGTCCATCAGGATGAGGTCGGGCCGCTCGGACTTCGATTTGGCGACGGCATCGGCACCGTTCTCGGCGAGGAGGCACTGGAAGCCGTGCTGGGAAAGCTTTTCCAGCAGGGACTGGCGCTCAGACGCCGAATCTTCGACGATCAGGATTTTCTTGATTGGCACAATGGCTCCTTGGGTAGTGCGCCGAGCATCGCGCGGGCACGGTTGAAAAAGTGCTTCTCGGCGGTCGCAACGTTCGATCCGGTCGCGACCACGAGCCGAAGCCGATCCTTGGGGAAAGCTTCGCAGCCCGGGTCCAGGAGCTCTTCCAGCTCCTGGGCCGGAAGTGGCCGGCGGAAGTAGTATCCCTGGCCGTCGTCGGCCCCCAGGCTTTGGAGCCGAGAATGCTGCTCGGCGGTTTCGACGCCCTCGGCAACGACCCTGAGGCCGAGGCTCCGCGCCAGCGAGACGCTCGCGGCGACGATGGCGATGTCGTTCGCGTCGTCGCACACGCCGCCGACGAACGATCCGTCCAGTTTCAGCGTGCGCACGGGAAGGCGCTTCAGGTAGTCGAAGCTCGCATACCCGGTGCCGAAATCGTCGATGGCGAATCCGATGCCCAGGTCCCGGAGCGCCTGGAGCGCTGCCTCCGTCCGCGCGTCCCTGCTCATCATGACGCTCTCGGTGATCTCCAGCTCGATGCGGGAGAGCGGGAGCGCAGTCCGGTCGAGCGCCCGCGAGACGGTCTCGACCAGCCGCTCGTCCAGCTGCCGGGCGGACACATTGATGCACATCCTGATCGGATGCAGCCCGGCGTCCTGCCAGGCTCTCGCCTGCGCGCAAGCCGTTTCGAGCACCCAGGCGCCGATGGGATGAATGAGCCCGGTTTCCTCGGCGAGGGGTATGAACTGCGCCGGA
>DASSJA010000247.1:0-5537 GCA_035691445.1 Burkholderiales bacterium
CGGGCTCACCTCGCGCACCCCCTGGTAGACGTTGAAGAAAACGATGAAGAACACGAGCGTGACACCGAGCGCGACCTTCGAGGCGACGCCCAGCCCGAACCACACGAAGAAAATCGGCGCGAGGACCACGCGGGGCATGGCGTTGATCGCCTTGATGTAGGGGTCCAGAACCGCCGAAGCCATCGGAGCGAGCGCGAGCCAAAGTCCGACGACCACGCCGAAGACGGTCCCGATCAGGAACGCGAGCAGGGTCTCGACCAGGGTCACCCAGAGGTGCCCGTAAATCTCGCCGGAAGCGAACCATTGCCACAGCCTCGCGAAGACCTTGAGAGGCTCGCCGAAGAAAAACGCCGCCTGGTTGGGGTCGGAGAAATAGATCGGCGGCAGCAGCGTCGGGCTGGTCAGGACATGCCACAGAGCCAAAATCGCGGCCAGCAGCCCCGCCTGGCCGATCCGCAGCCGAAGCCTGCTCTTCCTCCGGCTATTGTTTCTGCTGCTGGGCATATCCCTTGAGCACCTCTTCCTTCATCGCGTGCCAGATCTTCGTGTGGATTTCGATGAACCGAGGCGCGAGCCGTATCTCGGCGACGTCCCGCGGCCGCGGCAGGTCGATCGCGTAGTCGCCGATCGGGTGCGATTCCGGCCCGGCCGAGAGGACCACCACTCGGTCGGAGAGCGAGATCGCCTCCTCGAGGTCGTGGGTGATGAACACCACGGATTTGCGGTTCGCTCCCCAGAGCTCGAGCAGCTCGTTTTCCATCAGCTGGCGGGTCTGGATGTCGAGCGCCGAGAACGGCTCATCCATCAGCAGAATCTGCGGATCGAGGATCAGCATCTGGGCGAGCGCCGCGCGCTTGCGCATGCCGCCGGAGAGCTGGTGCGGGAAGCGCCTCTCGAAGCCCGCGAGCCCTACCCGCTTCAGCCAGTCCCTGCCGCGCGCGAACGCCTCATCGTGCCCGACGCCCCGGAACTCGAGGCCCGCCACGACGTTTTCGATGGTATTGCGCCAGGGCATCAACGCCTCCGCCTGGAACAGGTAGCCGGCCCGGGAATTGATCCCGGTCAGCTGCTCCCCGAATACCGTAACCTGCCCGGCCGACGGTTCGAGCAGGCCCGCGGCGATGTTGAGCAGGGTCGACTTTCCGCAGCCCGTCGGCCCGACCACGGAAACGAACTCGCCGTCGCGCACGCGCAGGGTAGCGCCGCGCAGCGCCGTGTAGCGTTGAGACGGATCCTCCCGCGAGACGAACGTGCAGTCGATGTTCTCGAGGGCGAGCGCGGACGTCACTTGTATTTCGCGTTGGCCTTCTTCACGAACTCGTTCGTGTAGGTGAGCTCGAGCTTGATGTCTTTCGCTTTGACCTCGGGATTGAAATCCGGAATCACCTTGAGGGCCGTCCTTGCGCCGGCGTCCGAAATCGTTCCGTCAGTCGAGATCGCCTCCTTCACCTTGTTGAACGAGAACAGGTACAGCGCCGGGTCTCCGAGCACATACGACTCGGGCACGGTGCGCAGCACGTCCTGTGCGGAAGCCGCGTGGATCCACTTGTCGGCGCGCACGATGGCGTTGGTGAGCGCCTGGACGGTATGCGGATTCTTCTTGATGAAATCCACCGGGGCATAGAGGCATCCGGCCGGCATCGGTCCGCCGAGGACCCGCTCGGTTCCTTTGAGCGTGCGCGTATCGGCGATGATTTTCACGTCTCCGTCCTGCTCGAGCTTGGTCATCACAGGGTCGGTGTTCGAGACGGCGTCGATCTGCCCGCTTTTCAGCGCCGCGATCGCGGTCGCGCCCAGGCCGACGCCGACCACGGAGATGTCCGAAGGCTTCAGGCCGTCCCGGGAGATGAAATAGTTGACGATCATGTGGGTGCTCGACCCCGGCGCCGAGACGCCGACCTTCAGTCCCTTCAGATCCCGCGGCGATTTGTAGGTTTTCGCCCTGGCAGTGGCGAGGCCGATTGCGATCTGCGGCGCGCGGCCCTGCTGTACGAAGCATTGCAGGTATTGTCCCTTGGGCTGCATGTTCAAGGTGTGCTCGTAGGCCCCCGACACGACGTCCGCGCTCCCGCCCACGACCGCCCGCAGCGCCTGCGAGCCGCCGGCGAAGTCGCTGATTTCCACGCTCAGGCCTTCGTCCTTGAAATAGCCGAGCTGCTCGGCGATGGTGAGGGGCAGGTAGTACAGGGACGCCTTGCCTCCCACCGCGATGTGAACCTTGCTTTTCTCGAGCGCCTGGGCGCTGACCAGCAGCGGCCACGCGGCGACAGCGAGCGCCGCGAGGCATCTGATAATATACATTAGATATCTCCTTTATGATACTGATTGTACTTGTAAATTACTGTGATCCTCCAAACGCGGTACGAACCCGGGGATGCTCACACGCTGGCGCAACCCTGTCAATGCTTCCCTTCAAAAGAGCGAGCTTTGCCGCGGCGCCGGCTGCCGGAACCTGCTCGCGTCCAGGCGAGGCCGCTGGCGCGCGTTGAGGCCGAGCCGCCTGCAGGCGATGTCGAACCGATTTCGCAGCAGGTCGGCGAAGCTCCCCTCGCCCTTCATGCGACTGCCGAACTCCGGATCGTTTTCACGCCCGCCGCGCATGTCCCGGACGCGCGCCATGATGTGCGCGGCCTTGAGCGGATAGTGCAGCTCGAGCCAGCTCTTGAACAGGTCTTTCACTTCCCAGGGGAGCCGCAAGAGCGTGTAGCCCGCCATTGCAGCCCCGGCACCGGCCGCAGCCGTGAGAACCGCCTCCATGTCCTTGTCGTTCAGAAAAGGGACCACCGGGGCGACGAGCACCCCGCAAGGCACTCCGTGCGCGGCAAGGCGCCGCAGCGTCTCGACGCGACGGTGCGGGGCTGCCGCGCGCGGCTCGAGCGTTCGCGCGATCTCGCCGTCGAGCGTGCCGATCGAGATGAATACCTGCACCAGGCCTTCCGCAGCCATCGGTTCGAGCAGATCGAGATCCCGCTCGATGAGCGAGCCTTTGGACACGATCGCGACCGGATGGCGGAACTCCCGCAACACGTCGAGGATGCCGCGCGTGATGCGCTGCTTGCGCTCGATCGGCTGGTACGGGTCGGTGTTCGCCCCGAGCGATATCAGCTCGCAGCGGTAGCCGGGCCGGGACAACTCCTCGCGCAACAGCTCCGCCGCGTTCTCTTTCGCGAAGATCCGCGTCTCGAAATCCAGGCCCGGCGAAAGCCCCAGGTAGGCATGGCTCGGCCTCGCGTAGCAGTAGATGCAACCGTGCTCGCAGCCCTGGTAGGGATTGATCGACTGCGCGAAAGGGAGGTCGGGCGAATCGTTGCGCGCGATGATCGAGCGCGCCTGCTTCAGGGTGATCACCGTCTGCGGGCGCGGCTCGACGCGTTCGTCGTCCTCGCGGTCGCGCTCGAGCTTCTCGAACCGCCCCGGCGGGTTGCCGGCGGCGCCGCGTCCCTTGATCGCGGCCTTGTCCATGTGGCCTTGCTCCTCTAAACCGCTTTGCGCACGCGCAGGGCAGCGATCTCCGCGCTTCCGTAGCCGTGAGCCGCGAGCACCGCCTCGGTGTGCTCGCCGAGCGCCGGGCCGACCCAATCGATGTCCCCCGGCGTCTCCGAAAGCTTGGGGACGATCCCCGGAACCTTGAGCGCGGTGCCGTCTGCCAGTGTCACCTGCCGGATCATGTCGCGCGCCAGGTACTGCGCGTCGCTCGCGATGTCGGCCATGCTGTAGATCTTCCCGCTCGGCACCTGAGCGTCGCTCAGGGTCTTCAATACCTCGTCCGCGGCGCGCCCTCCGGTCCATGCGCCGATCGCGGCGTCGAGCTCGTCCGCGCGGCCGGCGCGCCCGGCGTTGTCGGCCAGCGTCGGGTCGTCGGCGAGATCGCTCCGGCCGATCAGGACCATCAGGCGCTTGAATATGCTGTCGGCATTCGCGCCGATCACGACGTGCTGCCCGTCGCGCGTCAGATAGGTGTTCGAGGGAACGATGCCGGTGAGATTGCTGCCGGTGCGCTCGCGCGATTCCTTGAACATATCGTACTCCGGGAGAGCGCCTTCCATCATGTTGAACACGGCCTCGTACAGCGCCACGTCGACGATTTGCCCTTTGCCGCCGTTTTCATCGCGGTGATGCAAGGCCATGAGCACGCCGATCACTCCGTGCAGCGCCGCGAGCGCGTCGCCGATCGAGAGGTTCGGGCGCACCGGAGGCCGGTCGGGGAATCCGGTCACGTAGCGCAGCCCGCCCATCGACTCGCCTATCGCTCCAAATCCCGCCTGGTCCCGGTACGGACCGGACTGTCCGAATCCCGAAAGCCGCAGCATCACCAGACCCGGGTTGTCCGCGGCGAGCCTCGCGTACCCGAGACCCCATTTCTCCAGCGTTCCCGGACGGAAGTTCTCGATGACGACGTCGGCGCCCTTTGCGATCCGTCGCGCGACCTCCTGCCCTTCCGGCAGGCGCAGGTCGGCGGTGACCGATTTCTTGTTCCGGTTCTGCACGTACCACCACAGCGACGTGCCCCGGTGGAGGCCCCTCCACTTGCGCAGCGGGTCGCCTCCGGGCGGCTCGATCTTGATCACCTCGGCGCCGAACTCGGCGAAGAATTTTCCGGCGAACGGCCCGGCGATCAGCTGACCCAGCTCCACGACCTTCAACCCGCCGAGCGGTTTGCTCATACAGGCCGGCGCTCGACGAAGGCCTGCGCCAGGGTCCCCGTGTCCACGTATTCGAGCTCTCCTCCGACCGGGACGCCGCGGGCAATGCGCGTGATGCGCAGTCCCCGCCCTTTGAGCATTTCGCCGATATAGTGCGCGGTCGCCTCGCCTTCGTTCGTGAAGTTGGTGGCGACGATGACCTCCTTCACCTCGCCGCCCTCCAGGCGTCGCTGCATCACATCCAGGCCGATCTCCTTGGGGCCGATTCCATCGAGCGGCGAGAGGCGTCCCATGAGCACGAAGTACAGTCCCTGGTAGGCCAGCGTTTGCTCCATCATCAGCAGGTCGCTCGGCGTTTCGACGACGCACAGCTGGGACGAATCGCGCCTGGCCGAGCCGCAGAGCGCGCACAACTCCTCTTCGGTGAAGCTGTTGCATTTCGCGCAGCGCCGGATGCTCCGCAGGGCCCTGTCGAGGGATTCCGCGAGCCTCGCGGCGCCGGCCTTGTCGTATTGCAACAGGTGGTAGGCGATGCGCTGGGCCGATTTCGGTCCCACGCCCGGAACGCAGCGCAACGCCTCGATCAGATCCTCGAGCACGCGCGGTGACTTCATCGGAAGGAACGCTCAGAAGGGCAGGTTCAGCCCCGGGGGCAGGCCGAGGCCGCCGGTGAGCGCGGACATCTTCTCCTGCACCGCCGCCTCGACCTTGCGCGCGGCGTCGTTCACCGCCGCCGCCACGAGGTCTTCGAGCATGTCCTTGTCGTCGGAGAGGAGCGATGGATCGATGCGGACGCGCCTGACGTCGTGCCGGCAGGTCATCGTCACCTTGACCATGCCGGCCCCGGACTGACCCTCGACTTCCGTGGCCGCAAGCTGCTCCTGGAGCTTGCGC
>DASSJA010000248.1:0-3380 GCA_035691445.1 Burkholderiales bacterium
CGGGCGCCGTCGCGCGACGGAAAGCGGCGGCAGGCCGTGGCGTCCGCCGACGCATTAAAATCGGCGCGAGGGGCCGCGGGGCCCGCACCGACATCTGAAATCGTGAACGAACAGGACGTTTCCCACCCGACGCGCGAGACGCTCGGGTTCCAGGCCGAGGTGAAGGAACTGCTCGGCCTCATGATTCATTCGCTGTACTCGAACCGCGAGATCTTCCTGCGCGAGCTGATCTCGAACGCTTCCGATGCCTGCGACAAGCTCCGCTTCGAGGCGCTGCACGATCCCGCGTTGCTGGAGGGCGGCAGCGAGTTCGAGATCCGCGTCGATTACGACGTGGCCGCGCGCACGATCACCGTCGCCGACAACGGCATCGGGATGAGCCGCGACGAGGTGATTGAGAACCTCGGCACGATCGCCAAATCCGGCACGCGCGAGTTCTTCCGGCAGTTGACCGGCGACCAGCAGAAGGACGCGCACCTGATCGGGCAGTTCGGCGTGGGCTTCTACTCGTCGTTCATCGTCTCGGACAAGGTGACGGTGTTCACGCGCCGCGCCGGCGAGTTGCCCGATCAGGGCGTGCGCTGGGAGTCGGACGGCGGCGGCGAGTTCGTCGTGGAGATGGCGAACCGGCCGGAACGCGGCACCGAGATCACCCTGCACCTGCGCGAAGGCCAGGACGATCTGCTGTCCGGATCCAAGCTCCGCGCGATCATCCGCCGCTACTCGGACCACATCGTGCAGCCGATCGTGATGCCGAAGGAGGACTGGAAGGACGGCAAGCCGGAGAAGCTCGATGCGACGGAGACGGTCAACCAGGCTGCGGCACTCTGGGCGAAGCCGAAGAGCGAAGTCGGCGACGATGCCTACAAGGCGTTCTACAAGCACGTCGCCCACGATTTCGACGACCCGCTCGCCTGGGTCCATGCGCGCGTCGAGGGCCGCCACGACTACACGCTGCTGCTGTACGTCCCGTCGCACGCGCCGTTCGACCTGTGGGACCGCGAGGCCCGGCACGGCGTCAAGCTCTACGTGCGACGCGTCTTCATCATGGACGACGCCGAGCAGCTGCTGCCGGCCTACCTGCGCTTCGTGCGCGGCGTCGTGGACTCGAACGATCTGCCGCTCAACATCTCGCGCGAAATCCTGCAGGAGAGCCGCGACATCGAGGCGATACGCGCGGGCTGCACCAAGCGCGTGCTCTCGCTCCTGGAGGAGCTCGCGGAGAGCAGCAAGGACAAGTATGCGGGCTTCTGGAAGGAGTTCGGCCGCGTGCTGAAGGAGGGCGTGGGAGAGGACTTCGCCAACCGCGAGCGCATCGCGAAGCTGCTGCGCTTCTCCTCCACCCACACCGACGGAGAGGAGCAGGGCGTCTCGCTCGCCGACTACGTGTCGCGCATGAAGGAGGGACAGGACCGGATCTACTACGCGACCGCGGAGACCTTCCTCGCGGCCCGGAACAGCCCGCACCTGGAGATCTTCCGGGCGCGCGGGATCGAGGTGCTGCTGCTGTCGGAGCGCGTCGACGAGTGGCTGGTCGCCAATCTGCCCGAATACGAGGGCAAGGCCCTGGCCTCGGTCGCCAGGGGCGAGCTCGATCTGTCCAGGCTCCAGTCGGACGAGGAGAAGAAGCACGAGGCCGAACAGGCGGGCGCGCACCGCGCCCTGGTCGCGAAGCTGAAGCACGCGCTCGGCGACAGGGTGAAGGACGTGCGCGTCAGCGCGCGCCTCACCGAATCGCCCTCGTGCCTGGTCGCGGGCGAGCACGACATGGGAGGCAACCTCGCGAGGATCCTGAAGTCGGTCGGGCAGAACGCGCCGCAGGCGAAGCCGATCCTGGAAATCAATCCGGCGCACCCGATGGTGAAGCGCCTGGCCGGGGAAAAGGCGCGCTTCGCAGACTGGGGCAATCTGCTGTTCGACCAGGCGCTCCTCGCCGAGGGCGGGCAGCTCGACGATCCCGCCGGATTCGTGCGCCGCCTGAACGAGCTGATGCTCGAGATGGTGGGCGAGGGAAGCCGCATCATCGTTCCCGGGCGCTGAAAGGGGTGCCTTCGCTCTCGTTCCGGTCCGCGGCAGCTGCGTCGCTCCTCCTGCTCGCCTGCGTCCGGGCGTACCCGCAGCCCGCGTCCGGGCCCGCGACGTCCCCGCCGGGGCGCCCCGCCGCGGCGAAGCGCTTCATGGTCGTCGCGGCGAATCCGCTCGCCGCGCGCGCCGGCTACGACATCCTCGAGCGCGGCGGCAGCGCGGTCGACGCGGCGATCGCCACGGAGCTGGTGCTCAACCTCGTCGAGCCCCAGTCCTCCGGAATCGGCGGCGGCGCCTTCCTGCTCCACTACGACGCGAAGCGCGCGGAGCTCGCCGCCTACGACGGAAGGGAAACCGCGCCCGCGGCGGCGAAGCCCGATCGCTTTCTCGGCCCCGACGGGAAACCTCTCGCCTGGCCCGCGGCGGTGGTCAGCGGGAAGTCGGCGGGCGTGCCCGGCCTGCTGCGGATGCTCGAGCTGGCGCACCGCGAGCACGGCAAGCTCCCCTGGGCCGCGCTGTTCCAGCCCGCGATCGGGCTCGCGGAGGGCGGCTTTCGCATCTCGCCGCGGCTGCACGCGCTCGTCGCGGCCGACCGCTACCTCGCGATGGACGACAACGCGCGGCGCTACTTCTATTCTCCGGACGGCAAGGCGAAGCCCGCCGGGACGCTGCTGAAAAATCCCGAGCTCGCCGCGGTGCTCAAGCGCGTCGCCTCCCAGGGCGCGGGCGCGTTCTACCGCGGCGAGATCGCGCGCGACATCGCGGAAGCGGTGCGCGGCCGCGTGGGCTCTCCCGGCGATCTCTCCGAAGCCGACCTGTCCGCGTACACGGCGAAGGAGCGCGTGCCGCTCTGCGGCCGCTACCGGCGCTGGAAAGTGTGCGGCATGCCGCCGCCCAGCTCGGGCGGCTTCACGGTGCTGCAGATGCTCGGGATCCTCGAGCATTTCGATCTGCGCGCGCTGCCGCCGGATTCGGTGGAGGCGGTGCATCTCTTCGCGGAAGCGGGCAGGCTCGCCTACGCCGATCGCGACCGCTACATCGCCGATCCCGATTTCATCGCCGCGCCGCTCGCCGCGCTGCTCGATTCGCGCTACCTCGATTCGCGCGCCCGGCTGATCGACCCCCGGCGCTCGATGGGCCGCGCGCGCGCGGGGGATCCCGCCCACGTCGCGGCGCGCTACGGCTCGGCCGAGCCGCTCGAGCTTCCCTCGACCACGCACGTTTCCATCGTCGACGCCGAGGGGAACGCCGTGGCGCTGACCGCGAGCATCGAGGCCGCGTTCGGCAACCGCCAGATGGTGCGCGGATTCCTGCTCAACAACGAGCTCACGGATTTCTCGTGGGAGCCCGAGGAA
>DASSJA010000249.1:0-10258 GCA_035691445.1 Burkholderiales bacterium
TTTTTGCCTCGCGCACGCAGCGCGAATGGTCGGAGGCCTTCACCGGCGCCGACTGCTGCGTCAGCCCGGTCCTCGCCCTCGACGAGACGCTGGGGAACGAGCAGCTGCGCGCGCGGGAAATGATGGTCGCCGAGGCCGGACTCACGCAATTCGCGCTGCCGATAAAATTCAGCGAATTCGCTTTCCGGATCGAGCGCCCGGCGCCGGCGCCCGGCGAGCATACCGATGAAATCCTGCGCGAAGCGGGATACGGCGACGGGGAGATTGCAGGGTTGCGCAGAGCGGGAGTGATTTGAACGTGATTCGCATTCGCACGCAAATGTTGCTGGTGGCCGCGCTCCTTTCCTTCGGCGCGTTCGCCCAGGGCGTGGAGAAGGAGCTCGATACTCCGTACGTGCCCACGCCGCAGGCGGTGGTCGACCGCATGCTCGAGCTGGCGCAGGTGAAGCCCGGGGAGACCGTCGTCGATCTGGGCTCGGGCGACGGACGCATCATGATCGATGCGGCGAGCAAATTCGGCGCGCACGGCTTCGGCGTCGAGATCGATCCGCGGCTGGTGCAGCGCTCGATCGAGGCGGCGCAGCGCGCCGGAGTCTCCGACCGTGTGAAATTTCTGCAGCAGGATCTGTTTCAGACGGACTTCCACGAAGCGAACGTGCTGACGCTGTATCTTCTGCCCGACGTGAACCTCGCGCTGCGCCCGAAGATACTGAGGGAGCTGAAGCCCGGCTCGCGCGTCGTCTCGCATGACTTCGGAATGGGCGACTGGCGCCCGGACGCCCAGGAAACGGTTCCCGCTCCTGACAAGACGGTCGGCGCCCGCAAGGAAAGCCAGGTGTATCTGTGGACCGTGCCGGCGCACGTCGAGGGCGACTGGAGCTTCGAGCTGCTCTCGGGAGGCAAGGCGCGCCGTACCCGGCTCGTTCTCAAGCAGAAATTCCAGATGGTGTCCGGCTCCGTCGAGCTGACCGGGAAGGGCGATGTGCCCCTGTCCGGCGGCAGGCTGCGAGGCGACGAAATACGCCTGACCCTGCCGCCCGGTGCCGTCGACCACGGGCCGGTCGAGATGGTCGGTCGCGCGACCGGCGACGCGCTCGCCGGCACGCTCCGCAAAGGCGGACGCGAGCTGGCGACCTGGAGCGCGACGCGCAGGCGGTGATCGAAAGCAGGCCCCTGATGGGCGCTCGATAAGGCAGCCCGGCCGCCGCGGCCTATTGCCCCTTCGCGAGCAGCAACCCGCCCTGGCGGTATGCCGCTCCCGCGCGCTCGAGGTCTGTCACGAGCCATTCGGCGAAGGCAGCAGGTTCCATCTTCAGGTAGGCGCGGTTCAGCTCCGCGAGAATGACGACGCGCTCCACATACGCGGGCATCTCGGCGAGCGGCATCGAGCGCTTTTCGAGCAACGCGAACGAAAACGCGACCTTGACGCAGTGACGGGCGAGCCGCGTGATGTCTTCCTCGTATCCCTCCAGGCGGTAGAAGGCGCGCTCGAGCGCCGCGCCGACTCCGCTGAAGGCTCCGCCGTGGCCGGGAATGACGGCGGCGACCTGCAGTCGCGAGATCGCCTCGAGCGTCCGCCGCGTTTCCGCAAGCGCCGTCTTCCGACCGCCGAGCTGCGGAAAGACCGCGCCGAAGCCGTTTTCCCACAGCGCGTCGCCCGAGATGAGGATGCGCGCCTCCGGCGAATAGAACATCACCGCATGGGTGTCGTGGCCGGGCGCGGCGATCACCTGCCATTCGTATTCGCCCATTTCGAGGACATCGCCGTCGGCGAAGGTATCGTCGTAGGTGAACCGTTCGGCGCGCTGGTCTGCGACCGCTAGGATCAGCTCGCGCTCGTCCCAGCGGTCGATGAGCGGCGCCTCGCCCGCGGGAAGGCTGGTCCGGCAGCGGAATCGCCTCTGGATAGCGGCGTTGCCGCCCATGTGATCCGAGTGGCAGTGGGTGTTGACGAGGCGATCCAGAGATTTTCCCTGCAGGGCGTGCCCGAGCAGGGCGACCGTCTGCGCCGCGTGCGCGCCGTAACCCGAATCGATCACCGTCGCGCCGCGCGGTGCGTGCAGCACGATATTGTTGGCGGAGAGCCAACCGCGCTCGAGAACCTGGATGCTCGCCGGCAGCTTCACCGACGCGCCCGCCTCGCCGGAAGCTGCGCGAGCACTTCGCGTTTCTGGTCGCCGCTCAGCGCCGACCATGCCGCGATCTCGTCGAGCGTCCGGAAGCATCCCTCGCACAGGCCCGTGTCCGGATTCATCCTGCAGACGTTGTTGCACGGCGACGGGACATCGGATTCCGGGTTCATGAATCCTTCGCAGCGAGCGCCCGCGCGACCCGCGAAGCCGGTTCGCGGCCGAGCTCCCTGCAGATGAATTCGCCGGCGCGCCGGAGTTTCTCCAGGTCTACGCCGGTGTGGATCCCCATGCCGTCGAGCATGTAGATCACGTCCTCGGTGGCGACGTTGCCGGTCGCCCCCTTGGCGTAGGGGCAGCCGCCCAGGCCCGCGACCGAGCTGTCGAAGGTCTTGACGCCCAGCTCGAGCGAGGCGTAGATGTTCGCGAGCGCCTGGCCGTAGGTGTCGTGGTAGTGGCCTGCGAGCTTTCCGAGGGGAACCTGCTTCCCGACCGCCTCGATCATGGCGCGAATCTTTCGCGGCGTTCCCACGCCTATGGTGTCGCCGAGCGAGACCTCGTAGCAGCCCAGGCGATGGAGCTTGCCGGCCAGGTCCGCGACCGCGCGAGGGGCTATCTCGCCCTCGTAAGGGCAGCCGGCCGCGCACGAGATGTAGCCGCGGACGCGCATGCCCTGCGCCCTCGCCGCCTCGACGACGGGAGCGAAGCGTTCCAGGCTCTCGTCGATGCCGCAGTTGATGTTCTTGCGGCTGAACGTTTCGGAAGCCGCGCCGAAGACGGCGATCTCCCTGGCACCTGCCGCGCGTGCGGCCTCGAAGCCCTTCATGTTCGGGACGAGCACCGGATAGGCGACTCCGGGCCGCTTGCGAATTCCCGCCATGACTTCCGCGTGGTCGGCCATCTGCGGCACCCACCTGGGGGAAACGAAGGCCGTCACCTCGACCGCCGGAAGCCCGGCGTCCTGCAGCCTTTCGATCAGCTCGATCTTTATCCGGGACGGGACGCTCTTCGCCTCGTTCTGCAGGCCGTCGCGCGGGGCGACGTCGACGATGCGGACTCTGCGCGGCAGGCTCAAGAGTGCCTCCTATTTTTTCTTCTTCGGGCGCGCGGCCTGCTTCGCCGCCTTGAGCCAGCTTGGTGCGCGCTTCTCCAGAAAGGAACGCACCCCTTCCCGGCCTTCTTCGGACGCGCGGGCGTTCGCGATTCGGGTGGCCATGTCTTCCATCAGCCCGGAACCGAGCGGTCGCCTCGCGACTGCGCGTATCAGGTCCTTGGTGGCGGCATGGGCTCCCGGAGCGCCCTGGACGATTTCGCCCAGGATCACGTTCACGGTCGCGTCGAGCTCCTCGAGCTGCGCGAGCTCTTGCACGAAGCCGATGCGATACGCCTCCGCCGCCGGGAAGCGCTCGGCGGTGAGGAAATAGCGCTGCGCCGCGCGCTCACCCATCGCGGCGAGGACGTAGGGGCTGATGGTCGCGGGCACGAGACCCAGCCTCACCTCGGACACCGCGAACTCGGTGTCGACGGAGGCCACGGCAATGTCGCAGGCCGCGATGAGCCCCATGCCGCCGGCGAAGGCGGCGCCGTGCACGCGCGCGATCGTCGGCTTCCTGAGCGCATGGAGCCGGCCGAGCATGGCGCCGAAGGCGAGCGCGTCCTTGCGGTTCTCCCCGAAGTCCATCTCCCCCATTTTCTTCATCCAGTTCAGGTCGGCGCCGGCGCAAAACACCTTGCCGCGGCCGGCGAGGACGACAGCGCGAACCGCCGGATCCGCGTCGAGCTCGGCGAACGCGGCCGTGAGCTCGGCGATCATGATTTCATTGAAGGCGTTGCGGACCTCGGGGCGGTTCAGCCAGAGCACGGCGGCGCCGTGGGCCGCCTGGATCTCGATAGTCTCGTAAGACATTCCGGTGTTTCTCCGCGAACTGGGACGCTAGCGCTGCTTGAAGACGACCTCTGGCTTCACCGGATTCGCGATGAAACATTTCTTGTGAGCGCGGTGATGGCATGTTGACATGCCGGGTCCTTACATCCGGAAGACGCCAAACCGCGTTTCCTCTATCGGCGCGTTGAGGGATGCGGAGATCGCGAGCCCCAGGGCGCGCCGCGTCTCCTCGGGCGCGATGATGCCGTCGTCCCAGAGGCGGGCGGTCGCAAAGTAGGGATTGCCCTGGCGCTCGTATTGCTCGAGGATGGGGCGTTTGAACTCCTGCTCTTCCTCCTTGCTCCAGGTTCCGCCCTTCGCCTCGATGCCGTCCCGCTTCACGCGGGCCAGCACCGAGGCGGCCTGCTCTCCGCCCATGACCGAGATGCGCGCGTTGGGCCACATCCACAGGAAGCGGGGAGAGAAGGCGCGCCCGCACATGCCGTAGTTGCCCGCACCGAAGGAACCGCCGATGACGACGGTGAATTTCGGCACGCGGCTGCAGGCGACCGCGGTCACCATCTTGGCGCCGTCCTTGGCGATGCCGCCGGCCTCGTATTTTTTCCCGACCATGAAGCCGTTGATGTTCTGGAGGAATACGAGCGGGATCCGGCGCTGGCTGCACAACTCGACGAAGTGCGCGCCCTTCAGTGCGGACTCCGAGAACAGGATGCCGTTGTTCGAGACGATTCCGACAGGGTAGCCCCAGATGCGCGCGAACCCGGTCACCAGCGTCACCCCGTATTCCGCCTTGAACTCGTCGAACTCACTTGCGTCGACGATGCGCGCGATGACCTCGCGCGCATCGTAGGCCCTGCGCTTGTCCTGGGGGATGACGCCGTGCAATTCCTCGGCGGGGTAGAGCGGCTCGGCCGGCTCGCGCACGTTGAGCTCGGCGGGCGTCGAGCCGCCGAGGCGAGCGACGATCGAGCGCGCGATGGCGAGCGCGTGCGCGTCGTCCTGTGCGGTGTGATCGACCACGCCCGACTGCCGGGCGTGCACCTCCGCTCCCCCCAGCTCCTCCGCCGTGGCGATCTCGCCGGTCGCGGCCTTGACGAGGGGCGGGCCTCCGAGAAAGATCGTGCCGTGCCCCTTGACGATGATGCATTCGTCGGACATCGCCGGGACGTAGGCGCCGCCTGCCGTGCACGAGCCCATCACCGCCGCGATCTGGGGAATGCCCGCGGCCGACATGGTCGCCTGGTTGTAGAAGATGCGCCCGAAGTGCTCGCGGTCCGGGAAGACGTTGTCCTGCTCGGGGAGGAAGGCGCCTCCCGAGTCGACGAGGTAGACGCAGGGCAGCCGGTTCTGCAACGCGATCTCCTGGGCCCGCAGGTGCTTCTTGACCGTGACAGGGTAGTAGGTTCCGCCCTTGACGGTGGCGTCGTTGACCACCACCACGCATTCCCGGCCCGAGATCCGGCCGACGCCGGTGATGATCCCCGCTCCCGGCGCCTCGTCCTCGTACATGCCCAAGGCCGCCAGCGGGGAGAGCTCGAGAAAAGGGGAGCCCGGGTCGAGCAGAAGGCGCAAGCGCTCGCGCGGGAGCAGCTTGCCGCGGGCGGTGTGCTTCGCGCGCGCCGCCTCGTCGCCGCCTTGCGCTGCGCGCTCGACCCTGGCGCGCCAATCGGCGACGAGTGCGGCCATCGCGGCCGCGTTGGCCTGGAATTCCTTCGAAGCGGGACTCAGCTTGCTGCGGATGGCGGGCATGTCACCAGCCGCCCGTGGCGAGCCATTTTTCGACCTGGTCCAGCCGGTCCGAGCCCCAGAAGGGCTCGCCGTCGACGACGATGTAAGGCGAGCCGAATGCGCCGATCGCGATCGCCTTGTCCACTTCGGTCCTGGTGCGGTCCTTCACCGCCTGATCGCCGATAGCCGCGCGCACCTCGTCGGCGTTCAGCCCGAGCTTCGCGCATACCGAGACGACGTTGTCGGCACTGGAGATGTCCACGTTGTCGTTGAAGTAGGCGCGGTAGAGCGCCGCCGCCAGGTCCTTGGCGCGTTTCGGATCCTTCGCGTCTAGCCAATAGAAGGCGCGGCAGGCCGAAACCGAGGAGATCGGAAAGACCGAGGGATGGCGGTAGGTGACGCCCAGATATTTCGACGTGCGCAGTATGTCGCGCAGGTGGTAGGGGCCTTTCACCGGTATCGAGGGCAGCGGAGCGCCGCCGGTCGTCTTGAAGGCGACGCCGAGGAGGAACGGCCGCCATTTCACCTCGCGGCCATGTTTCGAGGCGAGCGCGTCGATTTTCCGGCTGGCGAAGTAGCCGTAGGGCGAGGAGAAGTCGAAATAGAATTCGATCGGATTCGGCATCAGGCGATCTCGATCGCCATGGCGGTTGCCTCGCCGCCGCCTATGCACAGGCTCGCCACGCCGCGCCGCCCTCCGGTCTTGCGCAGGGCGCCGATGAGCGTCACCAGAATGCGCGCGCCCGAGGCGCCGATCGGGTGGCCGAGAGCGCAGGCGCCCCCGTGGACGTTGACCTTTTCGTGCGGCAGGCCGTGCTCTTTCATCGCGGCCATGGTGACCACCGCGAACGCCTCGTTGATCTCGTACAAATCCACTTTCGACGCGCTCCAGCCCGTCGCCTCGTACAGCTTCCTGATCGCGCCTACCGGGGCCGTGGTGAACCAGCCGGGCTCCTGCGAGTGCGTGCTGTGGGCCACGACCACGGCGAGGGGCTTCAGGCCCAGCCTCTCGGCGCTCGATCGGCGCATCATGACGAGCGCCGCCGCGCCGTCCGAGATCGAGCTCGAGTTCGCCGCGGTGACCGTTCCGTCCTTGCGGAACGCGGGCTTGAGCGTCGGGATCTTCTCGAAGTTGGCCTTGAACGGGCCCTCGTCGTGCTCCATGAAGCGCTCGTTCTTGCCCGTCTTGACCGCCGCATTTACGTTTATGGGCGTGGTCTCCCAGGCGAACGCGCCGTTCCGGTTCGCGGCCTGCGCGCGCTCGAGCGATGCGATCGCGAACTTGTCCTGCTCCTCGCGGCTGAAGCTGTATTTCGCGGCGCAGTCCTCCGCGAAGTTGCCCATCAATTTGCCCTTGTCGTAGGCGTCTTCGAGGCCGTCGAGGAACATGTGGTCGATCACCTGCTGGTGGCCCATGCGGTATCCCGAGCGAGCCTTGGGAAGGAGATAGGGCGCGTTGGTCATCGACTCCATACCGCCTGCGACCATGATCTCGTTCACGCCGGCTGCGAGCATGTCGTGCGCGAACATCGCCGCCTTCATCCCCGAGCCGCACATCTTGTTGACCGTGGTGGCTCCGGTGGCCAGCGGCAGGCCCGCGCCCAGGGCCGCCTGGCGCGCGGGCGCCTGGCCCTGGCCCGCGGGCAGGACGCAGCCCATGATCACCTCCTGAACCTGCTCGGGCTTGATGCCGGCGCGCTCAACCGCGGCGCGGATCGCGGCCGCGCCGAGCTGCGGCGCGGAGAAGTCCTTCAATTCGCCCTGGAAAGCACCCATGGGGGTGCGGGCCGCGGAAACGATGACGACGGGATCGTTCAACATGGTGTTGTCCTCGGTAGTGTCGGATGCATTCAGGCGGTTTCGGAGAAAAGCTCGCGGCCGATCAGCCATCGGCGGATCTCGGACGTCCCGGCGCCAATCTCATAGAGCTTCGCGTCGCGCCACAGGCGCCCGGTAGGGGTCTCGTTGATGTAGCCCGTGCCGCCCAGGCACTGGATGGCTTCGCCGGCCATCCAGGTCGCCTTTTCGGCAGCGTACAGGATGGCGCCGGCTGCGTCCTTGCGCGTGGTTTCTCCCCGGTCGAGCGCCTGGCCGACCGCGTAGACGTAGGCGCGGCAGGCGGAAAACGTGGTGTACATGTCGGCGAGCTTGCCCTGCATCAGCTGGAACTCTCCGATCGCCTGGCCGAATTGCTTGCGTTCGTGGAGATAGGGCACGGCCGCGTCGAGGCAGGCGGCCATGATGCCCAGCGGCCCGCCCGCCAGGACCGCGCGCTCGTAATCCAGACCCGACATCAGGACTTTCACCCCCTTCGAATCCTCGCCGAGCACGTTGTCCGCTGGCACCTCGCAATCGCGGAACACCAGCTCGCAGGTGTTGGAACCGCGCATGCCGAGCTTGTCGAGTTTCTGCGCGGTGGTGAATCCCTTCATCCCTTTTTCGACGATGAACGCGGTGATCGCCTCGCTGGTCTTGCCGTAGACCACGAGCACGTCCGCGTCGGGACCGTTGGTGATCCACATCTTGTTGCCGTTGAGGACGTAGCCATCGCCGCGGCCGCTTGTCAGTTTTTGCGCGCGCAGGCGCATGCCGAGGACATCCGAGCCGGCGCCCGGCTCGGACATGGCGAGGGCGCCCACCCATTCCCCGGAGACGAGCTTGGGCAGGTATTTCTTCTTCTGCGCCGGGGTTCCGTTCCTGCGGATCTGATTGACACAGAGGTTGGAGTGGGCGCCGTACGACAGGCCGATCGAGGCGGATGCCCGCGAGATCTCTTCCATCGCCACGATATGGGCGAGATACCCCATCGCCGTCCCGCCGAATTCCTCCTCCACGGTAACGCCGAGGAGCCCCAGCGCACCGAGCTTCTTCCACAGGTCGGGCGGAAACTGGTTGGAGCGGTCGATTTCGGCCGCGCGCGGCGCGATCTCAGCAGCGGCGAAAGCGCGCACCGAGCTGCGCAGCAGGTTGATGTCCTCTCCCAGGGCGAAGCGCAGCCCCGGCAGCTCGGCCGAAGAGGCTCCGCCTGAGGGAAGGTTCGGGGTGCGGTCCATTGGCGCGCTTCCGGGGAAGGGGCTCTACGTAATGTTCAAAAGCGGATCGCCCGCGGGCTGACGCCGAACGCGCAGGCGAGGTCCCCGATAAAACAGTCGTTGGCCTGCTTCGGTGGCGTCGGCCGCCATAATTTGAGAAAATCCGCGCGCAGCAAACCTGCAATTCTACGCCTGGCGGAGGCCGGCGGAAGCACCGCGCCCAGACGAGTGACTCCCGAATCCATCCTCGAGTATCCCTGCACGACGCCGCCCGCGGGAGGTGAAACGCTGCAAGTCGCGCCGGGCGTGCTCTGGGCGCGGATGCCTCTGCCGTTCGCGCTCGATCACATCAATCTGTGGCTGCTCGACGACGAGGCCGCGGGAGAGCAAGCCTGGACACTCGTCGACTGCGGCATCGGCGATGACGCGACGCGCGCGTTGTGGGAGCGCGTTCTGGCGACACGTATTGCGGGGCGCCGGGTCGCGCGACTCCTCGTCACGCACCATCATCCGGATCACGCGGGCCTTGCCTCGTGGCTGATCGAGCGCACGGGCGCGCAGCTATGGATGCCTCAGGCGGAATACTTCGCCGCGCACGCGATGCGCGAGGGGAGCGCCGGTTTCGCCTTCGACAAGGTCGTCGCGATGTTCGAGCGCAACGGCTTGGCAGGGGAAAAACTCGCATTGATGCAGCAGCGCCGCAGCAACTATCGCAACCGGGTGCCGGACTTTCCGTCGAGCTATCGGCGCTTGATGGAAGGGCAGGCGCATCGCATCGGCGGGCGCGGCTGGAGGGTCATCATGGGATACGGACACGCTCCGGAGCACGCCGCGCTCTACTGCGAAGAGCTGGGCGTCCTCATCTCCGGGGACATGGTGCTGCCGAAGATCTCGACCAACGTCAGCGTGTGGGCGAACGAACCCGAGGGAAATCCGCTTGCTCTCTTCCTCGATTCGCTGTCGCGCTACGCCGAGCTGCCGCCGGCGACGCTGGTGCTGCCTTCGCACGGGCTTCCGTTCAGGGGCGTGCGTGAGCGCATCGCGCAGCTGAAGGAGCACCACCGTTTGCGGCTCGCCGAGCTGCACGAGGCCTGCGAATCGCCCAAGGCGGCGGCGGACGTGCTCGACACGCTGTTCCGCCGCAAGCTCGACACACATCAGCTCTTCTTTGCCATGGGCGAGGCGATGGCTCACCTGCATCTGCTCGAGCGCGAGGGTCGGCTTACGCGCTCGGTCGGCGCCGACGGCGTCATCCGGTACGTTCGGGCCTGAAGCGATCGGCCCGCAGGGATTCGAGCCGCCGGCGGTATCGCAACAGGTATCCCAGGCCTTCGATCGCGCGGCTGCCGTACCAGGAAGTCATCTCCCCGTCGATCAGTGCGACCCTCGCCCCGGTGAGCCCTCGAACCTCGACGACGTGAGACTCGCGAAACAGGTAGGGCTCGCTCGCGAGAAGGATGGTCCCGGCGCCGCCTAGCGCCGTC
>DASSJA010000250.1:0-6038 GCA_035691445.1 Burkholderiales bacterium
GCCTTGCAGCCTGCGGAGGGGGCGGATATGGGGGCGGAGGCATGAGCATGCCTGTAATGGGCGTCGGCCCAAGCAAGCTGTTCGCTGCGGATTCGACGGACATGGCCATCGGCTCGCTCGCCAATCCAAACCCAGCGACCGGATCGCTGATGGTCGACCGCACTATCACAGGCTCGTTCTACGTCCAACTCTCGACTAACATCGGGAGTCTCGCGCTCGACACCGTGAACGACCGCCTGTACGTAGGGAACGGCACAACGATACCGGTATTCAACAATGCAAGCACGGACAACGGAGACGTATTTCGCAGCGGAACGATCACGAGCAATCCTGCCATCGGAAATACTGGATCGATGTTCCTGGATGCGGTCCACGATAGCTTGTACGTGGGCGACGACGTCGTCGAAGTGAAGGTTTTCAGCCCGGCTAGCACGCTGACCGGTTTATCCACGCCCCGGCACATCACGGGCATGACGACGCCGATACATGGCGTCGCCGTCGACACGGGGACCAACAATATTCTCTATGTGTCGAACGAGAATGCAGGCACCCACCAGATAAGCGTCTTCGACAACGCGGACACGGTGACCAACGCGGCGCCGAGCCGGACTATCGTCCCCACCGTCTCGGGGGTGAATCTAGCCGTCGGCGGCATCGCCTTCGATGCGACGCATGATCTGCTGTACGTCGCTCCGGGCGCCGGCGCCAACGGCATTATGGTGTTCAGCACTCCGAACACCGCGCACGGCATGATCGCGCCGACACAAACCCTCACGATTACCTCTGCGCCCGGAATCTTGAAGGTTGTCGTGGACGGGCCAAACGACCGGCTCTATGCCGTCGGCTCCAACGGACACGTCTATCTCATCGAGGTGGCGAGCACGCTGACTTCCGGGAATGCCACCGCGAAGGACGCCTCGCTTTCGAACGGCGGCATGCTGACCGCCGTCGCCGTCAACCCCAACTAGTCCGCTACCCGCAATTCGGCGGCAGCCCTATCGGGTGCGCCTCCTCCACGAATTTCGCCGCTGAGAGGATCGTCGGCTCGGAAAATCTCGGGCCGATGATCTGCAGGCCCACCGGCAGCTTCGCCGCGGTTAGGCCCGCGGGCACGCTCGCCGCGGGCAGCGCCGCGAGGGAGACGAGGAAAGTCGGACCGATCCAGTCCATGTAGTTCTGCAGCTTCCTGCCCTCGATGACGTCGGGGTAGTTCTTCTCCACCGGAAAGGGCGGCACGGGCGCGGTCGGCGTGAGGACGAGGTCGTACCGCTCGAACAGCGCTCGCCAGCGGTGCCAGATCTCGGCGCGCCTGCGCTCGGCGCGCGCGATCTCGCTGACGGTGAGCGCGAGGCCCGCGCGGATGTTCCCCGCGAGGTTGTCGCCGAGCTCGCCGATGCGCTCCAGGCGCTCGAGGTGGTTGCCGACCATGGCCTCGCCGCGCAGCGCCAGGAAGGCGTCGCGCCCGTCCGACAGGTTGATCTCGACTTCCTCGACCAGCGCGCGCGCGTCGCGCAGGTCGCCCGCGGCCGCGCGGCAGATGCTCTCGATCTCGCGGTCCACGCCGATTCCGGCGATGTCCGGCGCATAGGCGAGGCGCAGGCCGCGCAGGCTGCGCGCCTTCGCGACCGCGTCGCGCGCGCTCTTCCACGGCGCGGCGCACGAAAGCGGCGATTTGAGCGACAGCCCCGTCATCGCGTCCAGGAGCAGCGCGCAGTCCTCCGCCGAGCGCGCCATCGGCCCGGCGACGCTCTGGTCGTGCCAGGGCAGCGCGGCGGGGTGCTTCGCGACCAGGCCTGCGGTGGTGCGCAGGCCCACGACGCCGCAGAACGCGGCGGGCGTGCGCAGGCTGCCGCCGAAATCGGTGCCTTCGGCGAGCGGCGCCATGCGCGCGGCGAGCGCCGCCGCTCCCCCGCCTGTCGAGCCGGAGGCGGACAGCGCCGGGTTCCAGGGGTTACGCGTCGCGCCGAACACCTTGTTGACGGTGTTCGCGCCCGCGCCGAATTCGGGCGTGTTGGTCTTGCCGAGCACGACCGCACCGGCCGCCTTGAGCCGTCTCACCACCTCGGCGTCCTCGATCGGCACGTGGTCGCGGAACAGCGTGGAGCCGAAGGTCGTGCGTATGCCCGCCGTCGCCGTCAGGTCCTTGATCGCGACCGGCACGCCGTGCAGGGGTCCGAGCCGGGAGCGCTTCTTCACCGCGCCTTCCGCCTCGCGCGCCCAGGCGAGCGCCTTGTCCGCGGCGACGGTACAGAACGCGTTGACCCTGGGGTTGATCCGCTCGATCGCCGCGAGATGCGCCTCGGCCACCTGGACGGGGCTCAGTTTTTTCGTGCGGATCAGACGCGCGAGCTCGACGGCCGAGAAGCGGGTAAGTTCCTTGGCCATGGGACATCATATTCCACTCCCGCCCAGGCTCTGTTCACGCGCCCGTTCTCCTGTTCTCGGCCGGTTGCGGGAAGCTTTTTCCCGCAAGGCAGCGGTCCCCGCCATGACCGCGTGGGGCCGCATCGCGAACCGGCCATTGCCGGATAAGCTGGTCGCGCCCCCGGCGGCGCGGGCGGCGGAAGTCACGCCGGAAGGATTGTCGGGACTCGTGCTCGGATTGCGAGGGGATTTCCTGTAAGGGGAACCCTCGATCGACCGTCTGTCAGGGTTTTGTCAGCTTCGGGGCGGTTTGATGCAAGTCAATCCGGACCGTCCCGGCCCGGCTAGGCTGGATGCGGGTTCATATCGCGCATCGCAGCTCCAGGGGGAGACATGAAAAAGAACGTTCTGCGCAGTTCACCGGGGCGGGCCGCTGCATTCTGCGCCTTTCTCGTCGGCCTTTGCACGGCGGGGACGGCGAATGCAGTCCCGTCCTTCGCCAGGCAGACCGGCATGGCGTGCCAGTCCTGCCACACCGTGTTTCCCGAGCTCACTCCGTTCGGCCGCTCGTTCAAGCTGAACGCCTACACGATCGACAATCTGCCCCAGGTGCAGGGGATAAATGCGTCGAAGGAAATGGAGCTGGTGCTGAACCAGATTCCGCCCCTCTCGTTCATGTTCCAGACTTCGTATACGAGGACCAAGTCGCCGCTCCCGGATTCCACCGTGGCCGGCGAAAATTCGCAGAACGGCCAGGTGCTGTTCCCGCAGCAGGCCAGCCTCTTCTACGCGGGAAGGATCGCCCCCAACGCGGGCGCGTTCGTCCAGATCACCTACGACAGCGCCTCGGGGACGTTCGGGCTCGACAACACCGAGCTCCGCTATGCGAAGCAGGTACCCGGGGTGGCCGACGGCCTGACCTACGGCTTCACGATGAACAACAATCCGACCGTCCAGGACGTGTGGAACAGCACGCCGGCCTGGCAGGCGCCCTTCGACCAGAGATCCAACGCGGCGCTCGTGCCCGGGGCGGCCGCTCAAATCGACGGAACGCTCGGGGGCGGCGTCGCCGGGGTGACCGGATACCTGTGGTGGAAGAACTCGATCTACGCGGAGCTGGGTTTTTACCGCTCCGCGCCGCAGGGCTTCGCCAATGGCAACGGCAACGCGGGGCCGCTCGACAGCACCAACCCCAATGGAACCATCGCGGGCTACGCGCCGTACTGGCGGATCGCGTACGAGCGCCAGTGGGACCGGAACTCCTGGTCCGTCGGCGCCTACGGGCTCAACGTGAAGATCGTCCCCGAGGGCCAGCCTCTCAGCGCGCCCTCCGACCGCTTCAACGACATGTCGCTCGACAGCCAGTTCCAATTCATCGGCGACGAGCAGATCGTCTCGGTCCAGGGCACCTACATCAAGGAGCGCCAGACCCTCGACGGGACGATCGCGGCCTCAGCGGGCGCCGAGAACCAGAAAAACACGTTGAACACCTTCAGGGTGGGCGGCAGCTACTACCTCCGCCGCACCTATGGCGGCGCACTCGGCTATTTCTCCACCACGGGCAGCTCGGACGCGGTCAGGTACACGCCCGCGGCAAGCGTCGGCTTCGCCAACAACAGCCCCAACAGCAACGGCTGGATCGCCGAGCTCAACTACCTGCCCTGGCAGAACGTGAAGCTCGCGCTGCAATACGTCGCCTTCCAGAAATTCAACGGCGCCTCGTCGAACTACGACGGCAGCGGCAGGAGCGCAAGCGACAACAACACCCTCTATCTGCTCGGCTGGATCAATTTCTGAGGCGGACGAACATGACAACCCATTTGATCGCTCGGATCTCGCTCGCAACGTCGATCGCCTGCATGGCCGCGCCGCTGCGGGCGCAGGATGCAGATATCGCCAAGTACGCCTCCCAGGTGTGCGCTTCGTGCCACGGACCGAGGGGAGAGAGCATCTCCCCCGGGTTCCCCAAGCTCGCCGGCCAGCGCGCCGAATATCTGGTGAACCAGCTGAAGGCGTTCCGCGACCGCACGCGCGCCGATCCGATGGCGCAGGCCTACATGTGGGGAATGACCTCGCAGCTGAGCGACGACAGCATCAGGAAGCTCGCCGCCTTCTATTCCGGGCAGAAGCCCGCTGCGGGAAAGGCAAGGGACGCCAAGCTCGCGCAGCAGGGGAAGGCCGTCTTCGACGGCGGCATTCCTTCCGCGAAAGTCCAGGCGTGCAAGACGTGCCACGGCGCGAACGCCGAGGGCAACGCCATTTTTCCCAGGCTTGCCGGACAGCACGCCGAATACCTGGTCAAGCAGCTCGTCCTGTTCAAGAGCTCGATGCGCGAGGGAGGAAACGCCCCGATCATGCACGCCATCAGCACCGGCATGACCTTCGAGCAGATGGAGGCCGTCGCGGCTTACCTCGCGTCGAAATAGGGGCAGGCGGACGCCCGCCTCCGGCTCCGCCCTACTCCAGCTTCGCCCCCGAGCGGCGGATGATCGCCGCCCATTTTTCGCTCTCGGCGCGGATGAACCCGGCGAACTCCTCGGGCATCATCGGGCGCTGCTCGATGCCGAGGTTCGCCATGCGCTGCGCCACCTCGGGACGTGCGAGCGCCCGCGAGGCGCGGTCGTTCAGGCTGCGGACGATCTCGCCCGGGGTGCCCGCGCGCGCGCCCAGGCCGAGCCACGGCGTCGCGACGAACCCCGGGACGCCCGATTCGTCGATCGTGGGGATCTCGGGCGCGGAGGAAAGGCGCTTGAGCTCGGCGACCGCGATCGCGCGCAGCCTTCCGTCGCGGACGTGCTGCAGGGTTGCACTGGTGTTGACGAAGCCCATCGCGACGCGGCCCGCGAGGAGGTCGGCCGACGCCTGCGCGGCCGATCCCTTGTAGGGAACATGCACGGCGTCGAACCCGGCGCGCGATTTCAGCAGCTCCATCGCGAGATGGCCGGTCGAGCCCACCGCCTGCGAGGCGTAGTTCGCGTGCGCTCCCTCGCCTTTCAGCCAGGCCAGAAGCTCCGCGAAATCCTTCGCCGGCACCGAGGGATGCACGACGAGAATCAGGGGTGCGACGGCCAGCATCGCCACCGGCGCGATGTCCTTCGCCGGATCGAAGGGCATGTACGACATCAGGTGCGCGTTGATCGAAAACGGCCCCGGCGGGGCGACGAAGAGCATGTGCCCGTCCGCCGGCGCCTTGAGCACCAGCTCCACCCCGATGTTGCCGTTCGCCCCGGGGCGGTTCTCCACGACGAAGGGCTTGCCGAAACTCCCGCTGAAATCCTGCGCGAGCGCGCGCGCGAGGAAATCGACCGAGCCCCCCGGGGGACTGGTGGCGATGATGCGAACCGGGTGGACAGGCCAGGGCTGCTGCGCGGGGAGCGGGAGCGGGGACAACGCCGCGACCAGCGTCAATGCGCGAAGCGCGGCTTTCATCGCGCAAGATTAGCCCAGCGGCGCGCGTTGCGCTTTGCCGCTGCGTGCGGACCCGGATTCGGCTGCGCGCTGGAGCGCGCGGAGAAGGCTGCGCGGGAGAGCTGATCCGAGCTATGGATTTACGTACGTATATTTGATAGTCACCGCATCGACGCAGTGCGTGCCGGCGGTGCCGCCCAGCGTCACGACCATGTGGTAGCTGAAATTCTGATTGTCGATCACCGGATTGGTGACGGTGTTCGTTG
>DASSJA010000251.1:0-18324 GCA_035691445.1 Burkholderiales bacterium
CAGCTCGCTGTTCGGCGTTCCCTTCCCGGAGAGAACCCTGCCCTCGGTGTCCACGGTGAGCAGGGCGGCGGCGCTCGCGAGGCCCGGGCTGCGCCGCGTGGGCATGAGGAAGGTACCGGTGCCCGGGACGCGCGCGCTCGCGTGCCCGAAGGCGTTCGACAGGCCCAGGCGCTCGATGATGAGGTTGGCGAGCGCGACGTCGCGCCTGAGCGCCGGAGTCGCGCGGTTCTTCGCACCTTTCATGAGAGTCCCTCGCCTTTCTTCGCGTCGGGCCGCTTGTGGCGGAAGCCGCGCTCGAAATGGCCGCGACCCTCGAGATCGCCCTGCTCGAAGATCCACGTGTACCCGCCCTTCGGATTGGACAGGATCTCCCAGGCGTTGTCGTCGGCGTCCCAGAACAGGAAGCTGTAGGTGCCGTGGCGGGCGGAGGGCTTGCCGATGTCGTGCAGGCCCCATTTCCCGGCCTGCTCGTGGCACAGCCGCCAGGCCTCGTCGACCTCGGCGTCGGTGTCGACGTCCAGGCCGTTGTGGTAGAGGCGGTCCATGCGGTCCTTCTTCTTGCTGTAGACCACGGCGTACACGTGGTTTCCGCCCAGCCTGATCATGAGCGACACGGGGCTGGTGCGCACCACCTGAAGGCCGAGAAACTCCTCGTAGAAGCGGCGCGTCGCTTCCAGGTCCTTCGAGCCGAGCGTGCCGTGGGAGATGAATTTCGTCCTGATCGCGCTCCGGGCCATGGGCTAATCCACCTTGATCCCGGATTCGCGTATGACCTGGCCCCAGTGGCGGAAGTCCGAGCGCACGCGCTCCGCGAACGCGGGGGCGGACCCGCCGAGCGGCTCGGCGCCGATCTCGAGCAGCCGCTGCTTCGTTCTCGGGTCGTCGATCACCGCCTGGAGCTTCGCGTTCAGCAGGCGGACGATCCCGGGGCTCGTGTCGCGGGGAGCGAACACGCCGAACCAGGCGCTCATCTCCCAGCCGGGCAGTCCCGCCTCGGCGGAAGTCGGCACGTCGGGGAGCCCGCGCAGGCGCTGCTTCGACCCGGCCGCGAGAGCCTTGAGCTTGCCGCTCTTGAGGTAGGGTCGCGCCGAGCCGTAGCTCATCGACATGACCTGCAGGCGGCCCGCGACGAGATCGGGAAGAGCCGGCCCCACGCCCTTGTAGGGCACGTGCACCATGTGCAGGCCCGCGAGCCGGGCGAACTGGTCGGCGGCCAGATGCGGCGGGCTTCCGGTTCCCGCCGAGCCGTAGTAGATCTTCCCCGGCCGCGCCTTGGCGTACGCGATGAACTCCGCGAGGTCCTTCACGGGAAGCACGCCCGGAACGACCAGGATGTGCGGCGCCTCGGCGATGTTGAACACCGGGATCAGATCGACGAGCGGATCGAAGGAGAGCGAGTGCTCGAGGAAGGGCCGGATGACGAAGTTTCCGCCCGAGGCGACCATCAGCGTGTATCCGTCGGCGGGCGCCTTCATCATGTAGTCGATCGCGAGGGTGCCCGACGCGCCGGCCTTGTTCTCGACCACCACCTGCGCGCCGAGCTCGCGCGCCAGGCCTTCCCCCGCCAGGCGCCCGAGGATGTCGGTGAGCCCGCCCGGAGACGTATCGACGATGAAGCGGATCGCGCGGTTCGGATAGTCGCTCTGGGCGCGCGCCGGCGCGACCTGGACCGAGGCGAGAAGGCCGGCTGCCGCGAGGAGCGTCGCGCTGGAAAATTTCATTGCTTGCTTCCGATATCCGATCGCCAGTTTACGCCATTGCCCGCGGTCACCTCGGCCCGCTAGCGCTCGGCGCGCACCGCCACTTCCATTTCTCCGATGCGCTCGATGCTGCCTTTCAGGCGGTCGCCGTCGGCGAGCTTCGCGACGCCGGCGGGGGTGCCGGTGGTGACGAGCACGCCGGAGGCAAGCGTGGTCACGCTGGAGAGGAAGCGGATGTGCTCGCGCAGGCTGCAGATCATGTCGCTCGTGTGCGCGCTCATCGCCGGCTTGCCGTTCTGCTCGACGCGTATCGCGAGGTTCTGGGGATCGTCGATCTCGTCGCGGGTGACGATCCAGGGCCCGAGGCCCGTGAAGGTGTCGAAGCCCTTGCGGATGTTGCGGGTGTTCTGCCGGCCCCGCCCCCAGGGATCGCGCTGGCTGAAGTCCCAGAGTATCGTGTAGCCGAACACGTGCTCGAGCGCCTGGCTCTCGGCGACGTGCCGCGCGGGCTTGCCGATCACCGCGCACAGCTCGCACTCGAAATCGACGTCCTTCGACACGCGCGGAAGGATCACGGGACCGCCCGGGCCGATGATCGAGGACGCGGGCTTGAGGAAGAACTCCGCCATCAGCTCGTCCTTGGAGAGCGCGGAGCGGTCGCTGGAGCCCATTTTCTCGCGCATCTCCGCCTGGTGCGCCTTGTAGTTCGCCGCCGCGGCCCAGATCGCGGGCGGATTGACGAGCGGCGCGAGCAGCCTCACGGAGGCGAGCGGAACCGACGAGCCCGCCTGCAGCACGAAGCGCGCGCATTTCATCGCCGCGGGCTCGTTCGCCAGCCGCTCGATCACCTCGAGCATGGTGTGGCCGGGCTTCAGGTGGCCCGCCTTCGCCAGCGCGTCGCCGATCGGGTAGACCTTCTCTCCGACCACCGCCCCGGCGAGGCCTTCGTTGTAATGGCAGATCTTCATTTTCCGGATTCTCCGTTTCGCCCGGGGCTCAGTCGAGTTTCACCCCGGAAGCCCTGACCACCTGCTCCCACGCGCGGTAGTCCGAGCGCACCCGCTCGGCGAACGCCTGGGCCGAGCCGCCGATGGGTTCGATGCCCGACTCGAGCATGCGCTTCCTGACGCCCGGGTCGTCGATCACCGCCTGCATGGCCGAGTTCAAGCGGCTCACGATCTCCGGGCTCGTGCCCTTCGGCGCGAAAATACCGAACCAGGTCGTCATCTCGTAGCCCGGGAGCCCGGCCTCGGCGGAAGTCGGCACCTCGGGCGCCGCCGCCAGCCGCGTCCTGGATGCGGCGGCGAGCGCGCGCAGGGCGCCGCTCTTCAGATGCGCCCGCACCGGCCCCAGGCCCACTGAGAGCATCTGCACGCGGCCCGCGACCAGATCGGTGATCGCCGGGCCGGCGCCCCGGTAGGGAACGTGCACGAGCTGCACGCCTGCGAGCCGCGCGAAATGGTCGCCGGCGAGATGCGTGGTGCTTCCCGGGCCCGCGGAGGCGTAGTTCAGCTTTCCCGGGTTCGCCTTGGCGAGCGCGATGAAATCCGCGAGGCTCTTCACCGGGAGCGTGCCGGGCACGACGAGCAGCTGCGGCGCGCCCGCGACGTTGAACACCGGCACGATGTCGTTCAGGGGATCGAAGGGCAGCGAGCGGTAGAGAAAAGGCGTGATGACGACGTTACCTCCGGCCACCAGCAGCAGCGTGTAACCGTCCGCGGGCGATTTCGCCACGTGCTCGATCGCGACGTTGCCGGTGGCGCCCGACTTGTTCTCGACCACGACCTGGCGGCCGAGCTGCTCCGACAGGCCTTCGGCCGACAAGCGCGCGAGGTAGTCGGTGATCCCCCCGGGGGCGGTGCCCGCCACCAGGCGGACGGTCCGCGCGGGATAGGCGGCCGGTTGCGCCGCCGCGAGCCCGAAAAAAAACGTGCCTGCAAGAAACGCAATGAGCCGGAAGGCACTCGCTCTCATCGTTATGTCATGCTCCTGTAATCGCGGCGTCCGCGCCGGCTATTGTTTCACGATTCCGCCCGTTGAACTTCCCGGGAGCGGGGAGTAGCATGGATCAAGCAAGACTCCGAACGTGACAGGGGAGCTGTTCATCACTTGATGCGAAAGGAGTGTCCCATGTGCTACGAGCTCGACGAGATGTACTGGAAGGCGCGCGAGGAAGACCTGCGCAGGAAAAAACCCGCCCAGGAGCCGAAAGAGAAGGCTCCCGCCCCCGCCAAGCCGGCGGCCCCGGAAGTGAAGCCCCGGGAACCCGTTCCGGCCTGAGTAAACTCCCGGAGACCCCGGCACGCCCCTGGCTGCCGGGGTTTTTCTTTGCGCGCTAGACCAGCGCGGGTTTTGCCCGGGCCTGCCGCACGAAGCGCAGCAGGTCCTCCTCGGGGAGCGGCCGGCCGAACAGGTAGCCCTGGAACTCGTCGCAGCCTTCCTTGCGCAGCACGTCGAACTGCTCCTGCAGCTCGACTCCCTCGGCGATCACGTTCATCTGGAGGCTGTGCGCCATGGCGATCACCGCGCGCGTGATGGCGACGTCGTCGGCGGAATGCGGCAGGTCGCGCACGAAGCTCCTGTCCACCTTCAGGCTGTTGATGGGGAAGCGCTTGAGGTAGCCGAGCGACGAGTAGCCGGTGCCGAAATCGTCGATGGTGAGGCGCACGCCCATCGCGCGCAGGCTGTGCATCAGGGCGACCGCCTCATCCGGGTCGTGCATCACCATGCTCTCGGTGATCTCGAGCTCGAGGATGTCCGCGTCGACCCCGGTCGACTTGAGGATCTCGGCGAGCTGGGACACGAGCTGCTTCTGGCGGAACTGGCTCGCCGAGAGATTGACGGCGACCGGCATGCGCGGCAGCCCCGCGTCCCTCCAGGCCCTGGTGCGCATGCACACCTCGCGCAGCGTCCACAGCCCGATCGGGATGATCAATCCGGTTTCCTCCGCCAGGTGGATGAATTTCTCGGGAAGCAGGAGGCCCTTCTCGGGATGCTGCCAGCGGAGCAGCGCCTCCACGCCGGTGATCTCGCCGCTCGCCATGTCGACTTTGGGCTGGTAGTACACGCGAAACTCGCGCCGCTCCAGGCCGTGCCGCAGGCCGGCCTCCAGGGCGAGCTTCTCCGGCGTATGCGATTGCAGCTCGGCGGAGTAGAAGCAGAATCCGTTCCGGCCCTGGTCCTTGGCGCGGTACATGGCGATGTCTGCCCCCGCGAGCAGCGCCTGCGCGTCGCGTCCGTCGGCGGGAAAGGCGCAGATCCCGATGCTGAGCGACACGGCGAGGTCCTGCCCGTCTATGCTGCCGAGGTCCGACACCGCCGAGAGGAGCTTGCGGGCGATGTCGGCCAGCGTCGCCGGGTCGCCGAGCTCCTCGACGAGCAGCACGAACTCGTCGCCGCCGAATCGCGCGATGATGTCGCCTTCGCGCACGCAGCCGCTCAGCCGCTTGGCGGTCTCCTGAAGGACGCGATCGCCGAACTGGTGGCCGAGGGTGTCGTTGATGTTCTTGAAGCGGTCCAGATCCATGAAGAACAGCGTCACCGGCCTTTTGTGGCGCTCGGCTCTGGCAATGGCGCGCTGCAGCTCTTCGTTGAAAAGCACGCGGTTGGGCAGGCCCGTGAGGTGGTCGTGCGTGGCCATCTGGCGCACCGACCCGAGCGCCGAGCGGAGCTGCTCGTTGCTCGCTCGCAGCCGCTCGCGCAGGCGGCTGATCCTGCCGCCGATGGCCGCGAACAGCGGAAGCACGGCGGCGAGCCCCACCCACTGGAACCACTCGTGATAGACGTTGACGGTTTCCGGCTTGAGGTACATGAGCAGATTGATCACCAGGGCGTAGCCCGCGAGGATCTGCAACGTCGTCCGGGCGAACTCGCGCGTGGTGAAGCGGAATACGCCGAAAGTCAGCACCACGAAACTCAGGTTGAGCACGATGCCGCGTCCCTGGTCGAAGCTGTAGACCGCGAACATCAACAAAGCGTTGGCGACGAGCACCTGCAGCCGCGTCAGGCTCGGGTCTCCGAATTTCAGGTTGAGCCCCGAGCGAAGCATCGCGTAGAGCAGGAGGTTGGCGGCTATCATGAGCGCGCCGACGAGGAGCGCCGGCCCGCGCGCGATCAGGCCCAGGGCGTGCGCGACGGCGAGCAGCGGAACGCAGACGGTGTAGGCCGCTGAGGCCAGCAGGAAGTGGCGCACCCGCACCGCCTGCGCCGGGTCGCCGCGCGAAGGCAGCAGGAATCTGATCACGGTCCCCTTTCTCGACTTGCGGACGATTCTAGCGCACCGGACCGCGGCAGGCAGTGAAGTTTGACGCCGGGGCGTCGATGCGGCACATTCCGCCCATGCGCCTGGGCTACTTCACGATGCCGCTCCACCCGCCGCACCGCGATCCGGCCCAGACGCTGCGCGAGGACCGCGAGGCCATTGTTCTCGCCGACCAGCTCGGGTTTCACGACGCTTTCGTCGGCGAGCATCTCACCGACCGCTGCGAGAACGTCACCAACAGCCTCATCTTTCTCGCTACCCTCATCGGCGACACGCGGAGGATCAAGCTCGCCACCGGCACGGCCAACCTCTCGCAGTCGCACCCGGTCCTGATCGCCGCGCAGGCGGCGATGTTCGACCACCTGGCGCAGGGGCGCTTCATTTTCGGAGTGAGCCCCGGCGCGCTCGCCTCCGACGCCGAGGCGCTCGGCATCCTCGCCGAGGATCGCAACCGGATGTTCGCCGAGGCGATCGACGTGATCCTGGCCATCTGGGAGCGCGACGCGCCCTACCGGATCGACCTGCCCGGAAACCGCTACAAGGTGTCGACGGAGAAAAACTTTCTGCCAGATCTCGGACGCGGGCTCATGTACAAGCCCTACCAGAAGCCGCGGCCGGAGATCGTGGGCACGGTGGTGGCGCCGCGGTCCAGGGGCGTGATCGCCATGGGCGAGCGGGATTTCCACCCGCTTTCGGCCAACTTCCTGCTGCCGCACTGGCTCCCGAGCCACTGGGAGAACTACGCCGAGGGCAAGCGCCGGGCCGGAAAGACTGCGGACGCCTCCGAATGGCGCATCGCGCGCACGATTTTCGTCGCCGACGACGACCGCCTGGCCGAGCGCTATGGGCGCGGGGATGCGGCAAGCCCCTATCGCTTCTACTGGGAGCAGCTTCGCGGGAACATGATGCGCGCGAAGCGCCACGCGGTCTTCAAGATGGACGAGGCGGAGGACGACTCGGCGGTGACGCTCGAGCGCCTGCTCTCCAGCCTGGTTCTCTGCGGCACCCCCGGCAGGGTGGCCGATCAGCTGCTCGAGCTGCGCGAGCAGGCAGGCGACTTCGGCGAGATCGTCTATGCCGGCATGGACTGGGTCGATCCCCGTCTGGCACGGCGCTCGATGGAGCTGATGGCGAACGAGGTGATGCCCAGGGTCGAGCGGGCCATCGGCGGCCGGGCCCGGTGGCCGCGCGAGGCGGCTCGCGTCTAGGGCGATGACGGCTGCGGAAAGACGGGGGAAACGCCCTTACGGGAACGATTCTTGCGTCATTCAGGGCCCTGAGCCAGAGATGGGAAGCCCGGACAGCGCATGATGGCAGTGCAAATGGAAGACGAAACCGCGATACAGAAGAACATCGCCGACAAGCTGATTGCGGCGCTGAAGACGGGCGGCTTCGTCCTGTACGCTCAGAAGATCCGGAGCCTGCGGGCCTCCGGGGACCAGCGGCCGTTCCAGGAGATCCTGGTCCGCTTCAAGGAAGAAGAGGAGAAGCTGCTGCCCCCCGGGACGTTCTTTCCCATGCTCCAGGAATACCGCCTGCTGCCCTACGTCGACCGCTGGGTCGTGAGCCGCCTCGCCGCCTGGATCCAGGAATCCCGCACCCGGAGCCCCGGATGGCTCGCGCCGACCAACGGCGTCAACTTGTCGGAGGACACGCTGCGCGAGCCGAAATTCGCCGATTTCGTGGCGAGGAACATCCAGAGCTCGAAGCTCCCCGAGGGGAGCTTCACGTTCGAGCTCGGCTGGGACACGGCCCTGATGCACGCCGACCAGCTGAAGACCATGCAATCGCTGCTCAAGCCGGTCGGCTGCCGGTTCACCTTCGCGGGCTTCGACGGCAGCGAGGGCTCCTTCGCTTTTCTCAAGGTGCTCAAGCCCGATTTCGTGAAGCTGACCTACGGCATCGTGAAGGACATCGGTCGCGCGCTCGCCGCGTCCGAGAAAGCCGAATCGATCAACCAGAAGTGCCACGCCATGGGAATCAAGACCATCGCCGAATTCGTCGAGAGCGCCGAGGTGCTCGAGCACCTGCAGCTGGTCGAGGTCGATTTCGCCCAGGGGCTCATCATCGGCGGTCCGCAAAAGCTGGCGTAGCGCGCCGCAAACCCCGGGCTCGCGCTATCATGCGTCGGGATCGGACAAGGAACCAACGATGAAGACTTGGCGTACTCCCGGCGTCGTGCTGCTCTGCGGCGGCATCATTCTCACCCTGGCGATGGGCACGCGGCAGGGCTTCGGACTGTTCCTGCAGCCCATGACGCTGGATCACGGCTGGAGCCGCGAGACCTTCGCCTTCGCGATGGCGCTGCAGAACCTGATCTGGGGGATCTCGCAGCCGTTCTTCGGGATGATCGCCGACCGCAAGGGGGCCGGGCGCGTGCTCGCTACCGGCGCGGCGCTCTACGCGACCGGGCTCATACTCATGGCGCTGTCGAATACCGGCCTGCAGTTCTCGCTCGCAACAGGCCTCTTCATCGGGCTCGCGCAAGGCTGCACCACCTTCAGCATCGTCTTCGGCGTGGTGAGCCGCATCTTTCCGCCCGAGCGCCGCAGCATGGCGCTGGGACTGTGCAGCGCAGCCGGCTCGTTCGGTCAGTTCGCGATGCTGCCCTACACCGGCAGCCTGATCTCGCACTTCGGCTGGTTCAACACGCTGCTCATCCTGTCGGTGAGCGCGGCGCTGATCGCGCCGCTCGCCTCCGCGCTCGTGGAAAAGCGCGGAAAGGCCGCCGGCGCCGCCGTGACGCAGAGCGTCGGCGAGGCCGTGCGCGAGGCCTTCGGCCACAAGAGCTTCCTCCTGCTCACCGCCGGCTACTTCGTGTGCGGCTTTCAGCTCGCTTTCATCACCGTGCACTTCCCGGCGTATCTGGTGGACAGGGGGCTCTCGGCGAACATCGGCATGATGGCGCTCGCGCTGGTGGGCCTGTTCAACATCTTCGGCTCGTTCGCCTCGGGCGCGCTCGGCGCGAAGTACACCAAGAAATACCTGCTCTCCGCGATCTACTTCACGCGCTCGATCGTCATCGCGCTCTTCGTCTTCTCCCAGGTGAGCGAGGGCTCCGTGTACCTGTTCTCCGCGGCGATCGGCCTCCTGTGGCTGTCCACGGTGCCGCTCACCAACGGCGTGATCGGGGGAATTTTCGGCGTCGCCTACATGTCGACGCTATCGGGTTTCGTGTTCCTCAGCCACCAGATCGGCAGCTTCGCCGGCGTGTGGCTGGGCGGCTATCTCTTCGATCACACCGGCTCCTACCGGGTGGTGTGGCTCATCTCGATCGGGCTCGGCCTGTTCGCCGCGATCGTCAACCTGCCGATCCAGGAGCGCCCGATCGAGCGCGCGCCGGTGCCGCGCCCGGCCGGGCAGCCGGTCTAGTCGAGAATCTCGTACAGGCGTTCGTCGTAGAGCGCGCCGGCCATCCCGGCGAGCTTGTCGCGGAATTCGCGCTGGTGCGCGGACATCGCGTTCGCGTCGAAAGCCTCGCGCGAGCGCCACACCTCGAACACCGTGAAGTGGTTCGGGCGGTTGGTCTGCTGGACGATCTCGTAACGCACGTTGCCGCCGGCGCCCCGGTTCGCCTCGCCCAGGGCCCTGAGCGCAACGATGGCGTTGTCCTTCTGCGGCGGGATCACGTCGACGTGCGTTACGCCGTACACGGTGCCGCGAGCGTCCTCCATCGGCCCGACGGAAAGCGAATTGTGGAAGCGGTCGTCGGCCGGCGCGTTGCGCAGCGCGGCCAGCTTCTCCCGGAATGCCTTCGTCGCCGGCGCCGCCATGTGGGCGTCCCAGGCCGCCTTGTCCTTCCAGGCCGCGACCACCACGAACTGGCCCGCGCGGCGCGGGCGCTGCAGGACGATGGAGCGCAGGTTCCCGGGGGTCTTGCGGCTCGCCGCCCGGTAGGACTTCAGCAGGTCGGCGGTCTCGTCGCGGGCGTTCGACCGCGACTCCACGTAGGTCACCACGTAGAGCGGGCTGACGTCGGCGGGAACCGAGGGCGGCGCGGCGGCGGGCGTTTGCGCGGACGAATCCATCGCGGAAAAGAATATCAGCGCCGCCGAAGCGAGCGCGGCTCTTCGTACTGGTGTCATGGTTTTTCTCCCTTGGTTACTCCGCTACGCCCTTTGCCTTCAGGACCTGCCACACCTTCTCGGGCGTGATCGGGATGTCGAGGTGCGTGACGCCGAGGTGGCGCAGAGCGTCGACCACCGCGTTGGCGATCGCGGGGGGCGCGCCCACCGTCGCCGACTCGCCCACGCCCTTGGCGCCGAACGGGTGGTGCGGCGAGGGCGTCACCGTGTGCCCGGTCTCCCAGGCGGGCGATTCCATCGAGGTGGGCACGTAGTAGTCAAGGAAGCTGCCGCCGGAGATGTTGCCCTCCTCGTCGTAGCTGATCTCCTCGTACAGCGCCGGGGCCAGCCCCTGGTTGAGGCCGCCGTGGACCTGCCCCTGCACGATCATCGGGTTGATGATGTTGCCGCAGTCGTCGATGGCGACGAAGCGGCGCACCTTGATGTCGCCCGTTCCGCGGTCGATGTCGACCACGCAGATGTAGCTGCCGAAGGGGAAGGTGAGGTTGGGCGGATCGTAGTAGTGCGTCGCCTCCAGCCCCGCCTCCATGCCCTGGGGATGGTTGGTGTAGGCCGCGAAGGCGCATTCCTGGATGGTCTTCGATTTCTGCGGCGCGCCCTTGACGGTGAACTTGCCCGGCTCCCACTCGAGATCGTTCTCGCTCACTTCGAGCAGGTGAGCGGCCAGCTTCCTCGCCTTGTCGCGGATCTTGCGCGCGGCCATCGCCGCGGCCGCGCCCGAGGTCGGCGTCGAGCGGCTGGCGTACGTCCCCAGGCCGTAAGGCGCGGTGTCGGTGTCGCCCTCCTCCACCTGCACGTGCGCGGCGGGGATGCCGAGCTCCTCGGCGACGATCTGCGCGTAGGTGGTCTCGTGCCCCTGCCCCTGGCTCTTGGTGCCGAAGCGGGCGATCGCCTTGCCCGTCGGGTGGACGCGGATCTCGGCCGAGTCGAACATCTTGATGCCGAGGATATCGAACTGCTTCGACGGCCCGGCGCCGACGATCTCGGTGAAGCTGCAGATGCCGATGCCCATCAGCTCGCCCTTTTTGCGCTTCTCCGCCTGCTCGCGCCGCAGCGCGTCGTAACCGATGGTGTCCATCGCCTTCTTCAGGGCGCCTGCGTAGTTGCCGCTGTCGTACTCCCAGCCGAGCACCGACTTGTAGGGAAACTGCTCGGGCTTGATGAAATTCTTCATGCGCAGCTCGGCCGGGTCCATGTTGAGCTTCTGCGCGAGCGCGTCGGTGGCGCGCTCGATCGCATGCGCCGCCTCGGTGACGCGGAACGAGCAGCGGTAGGCCACGCCACCCGGCGGCTTGTGGGTGTAGGCCGCGTCGACCTCGCAGAAAGCGTGCTTCAGGTCGTAGGAGCCGGTGCAGATCGAGAACAGGCCCGCGGGGAATTTCGACGGGTTCGCCGAGGCATTCGTATAGCCGTGGTCGGCGATGGTCTTGATCTTGAGCGACGTCATGGTGCCGTCCTTCTTCGCGCCGAGCTCCACCTTCATGTGATAGTCGCGCGCGAAGGAATCCGCCTGGAGGTTCTCCATGCGGTCCTCGATCCACTTCACCGGCTTGCCGATCACGACCGAGGCCGCGATCGCGACGACGTAGCCCGGATAGACCGGCACCTTGCCGCCGAACCCTCCGCCGATGTCGGGAGAGACGATGCGGATCTTCTCCTCCGACAGCCCGACGTGGCCCGCGACCAGCGCGAGCACCGTGCGCACCGCGTGCGGCGCCTGGGTGGTCATGTAGACGGTGAGCTTGCCCTGGGCGGGATCGAAATCGGCGACGCAGCCGCAAGTCTCCATGGAAGCGACGTGGATGCGCGGGAGATAGACGTTCTCGCTGACGACGATATCGGAGGCGGCGAGCGCCCGGTCGGTGTCGGCCTTGTCGCCCGCCTCCCAGTGAAAGGCGAGGTTGTTCTTCTGGTCCTTCTTGTCCTTGCGCAGGATCGGCGCGCCGGGCGCGAGCGACTTGTGCGGATCGACCATCACCGGCAGCGGCTCATACTGGACCTCGACCGCGTCGACGCCGTCGGCGGCGATGTAGCGCTCGGTCGCGATCACCGCGCACACTTCCTGCGCCTGGTACATGACCTCGTCGATCGGCAGCACCATCTGCGTGTCCGAGGAGAGCGTCGGCATCCAGTGCAGGTTGTACTTGGCGAGCGTCGGCCCGTCGATCACCGCGAGCACGCCCGGGATCTTGAGCGCCTTCGAGGTGTCGATCTTCTTGATCCTGGCGTGGGCGTGCGGGCTGCGGACGATGTCCATGTAGAGCATGCCGGGCAGGACGAAGTCGTCGATATAGCGGCCCTGGCCGCGGATGAAGCGCGGGTCTTCCTTGCGCTTCATCGAATGGCCCATGCCGCAGATCTTGGCGTCGGTTCTCGGTTCGCTCATTGCTCGGCTCCTAGGTTCTGGTCGACGCTGCTCTAGCGCATCTTCTCGGCCGCGTACTGCACGGCCTTGACGATATTGACGTAGCCCGTGCAGCGGCACAGGTTCCCGGCGATCGCCTCGCGGATTTCCTGCTCGCTGGGATTCTTGTTGCGCTCGAGCAGCGCGCTCGCCGTCATGAGCATGCCCGGCGTGCAGAATCCGCATTGCAGGCCGTGCTTCTCGGTGAAGCCCTCCTGCACCGGATGCAGCTTCCCGCCCTGCTCCAGGCCTTCGACCGTGGTGATCTTGCAGCCGTCCGCCTGCACGGCGAGCACGGTGCACGACTTCACCGCCTGGCCGTCGAGGTGCACGGTGCAGGCGCCGCAGTGGCTGGTGTCGCAGCCGACGTGGGTTCCGGTCATGCGGAAATTCTCGCGGATGAGGTGCACGAGCAGGAGGCGCGACTCGACTTCGGCCTCGCGCACCGCGCCGTTGATGGTGACGCTGATCTTGTGTGTGGCCATGTCAGTTTGCTCCGGCTCTCTGCACCGCCTTCTTCAGCGCGCGCGCGGTCAGCACGCGCGCCATCTCCTTTTTGTATTCGACCGACCCGCGCCGGTCCGCCGAAGGCGAGCTCCTGGCCGCGGCCAGCTTCGCCGCCTCGGCGATCGTTTTCTCGTCAGGCTGCTTGCCGGCGAGATACTTCGCCGCATCGACCGCTTCGACCGGGGTCAGGCCCGCGTTGGTCAGGGCGATGCGGGCGCTCTCGATCGCGCCGTTCTTGCCGAGGGTCACCTGCGCCGCCGCGGCAGCGACGGCGAAATCCCCCGTCTTGCGTTTCAGCTTCGCATACGCGCCGCCGCTTTTCGCGGGCGGTATCGGGATGCGGATCTCGGTGAGGATCTCGTTGCGCGCGAGCGCGGTCTCGTAGAGACCCTTGTAGAACTGGTTCGCCGGGATGGTGCGCTCTTTCGAACCCCGGGCGACGAACGTGGCGCCGAGCGCGATCATGATCGCCGGCTGGTCGTTCCCGGGATCGCCGTTGGCGACATTGCCGCCTATCGTTCCGCGGTTGCGTACCAGCGGGTCGGCGATCAGCGGCACCGCATCGGCGAGAACCGGGACCTTGCTCCTTATGACCTCGGAGCGCTCGAGCGCCGCCTGGCGCGTCATCGCGCCGATTTTCAGCGTGCCCTTCTCCTCCTTGATGTAGTCGAGGCCGGGAACGCGGTTGATGTCGACCAGATGTCCGAAGGACGCGAGGCGCAGCTTGAGCATCGGCAGCAGGCTCATCCCGCCGGAGAGCACTTTTGCCTCGTCGCCGTGCTTTTTCAGCAGCTTGAGGGCCTCGTCGAGCGTGTCCGGACGGTGATAATCGAATGCCGCAGGAATCATCGCTCCTCCCTTTCACCTTCCGGGTTAACGCATGCCAACGGGATATTATTGCTTTCGCATTCGACGATACCTTACGCCAGGACCCTGAGCAAGCCCTGCAGCGAAGCCAGGTCGTGCGCCGGCGCGAAGTGGTCCACGAAGGGAAGCGCCGCCTTCATCCCCGCGCACTCGGGCCGGTAGCGCGCGTCGCCAAGTAGCGGATTCAGCCAGATAATTTTCCCCGCGCGCTCGCGCAGCTCGCGCATCGAGCGCTCGAGCAAGTCGGTGTCGCCCTGGTCCAGCCCGTCGCTCACGCAGATCACCGTGGTGTTCCGGTCCATAAGCGTGCGCTTATGCTGCACCAGCAGCTCCGCGAGGCAGGCGCCAATCCGCGTCCCGCCCGACCAGTCGGGGACGCCCGCTGCGAGCGCCCCCAGGCTCTGCGCGGTCTTGCCGGGCGCGATCATGCGCGTGACGCGCACCAGCGTCGTGTTGAACGCGAAGATCTCGACGCGGTGCAGCACGCGGCGAAGGGCGAAAGCGAAGGGAAGCAGGACCCGCGTATACACGTCCATCGAGCCGCTGGTGTCGTACAGGATCACCAGCCTCGTCTCGTCGAGAGGGCGGGCGCGACGCGCGAGCTCGAGGAAATCGCCGTCGGACGCGAGCGCTCGCCGGAAGCTGCGCCGCAGATCCGCGATCCCGCGCGCCGGGGCGGGCACCAGGCGCCGGCTGCGGCGCGTTGCGAGCCGCTGCGCGAGCTGTGTCACCAGCCTCTCCATTGCCGCGAGATCGCTCTCGGAAAATTCCTCGAAGGGCTTCCGGCGCAACGCCGCCTCCGGGCTGTAACCGGGCGTGTCGCCTTCGGGCCGCTCGCGCTCGCCGGGCATCTCCAGGCGGACGCGCTGCCCGTCCCAGCGCCATTGCGCCGGCCCGCGCGCGTCGCGCTTCATCGCCTGGTCGAACGCCTCGTGGCGAGGCGCGCGGCGGCCGTCCCAGTACTCCTCGAAAAGGCGATCGAATAGCTCCCAGGCGTCGCGCGGGAGCCGCAGGGCGATGCGCAGCGTGCGGTGCACCTCGGCGCGATCGAGCAGATCCACGAGAGCGAGCGCCGCGGCGGCGTCGATCTCCTCCGACAGCCCCACGCGGACGCCCCGGGACCGCAGCGCACCGGCGAAGCGCGCGAGCTGCGCGACCAGGCCGTGCGCTCCGCTCAAGGCCTGCTCCCCGGGCTAGTCTCTGGCCGAGGCGTACGACACCAGCTCGGCGAGCGCCTTCTCCCCGGTCGCCTTGATGTCGTGCTCGTCCTTGAGGAGGCAGCCGAGCGTCGCGCGCACGGTTTCGGCGTCGAGGGCGTCGCGGTGCAGGCGGGAGAGAGCCTGCGCCCAGTCGAGCGTCTCGGCCACGCCGGGGAGCTTGCGCAATTGCTGCCCGCGCAGCTTCTGCACGAAGCGCGTGATGGTCGTCGCGAGCTGCTCGCCCACCGCGGGAACCTTGCCTCTGAGGATGCGCAATTCCTTGTCGAAGCCCGGGTGCTCGACGTAGAGGTACAGGCAGCGCCTTCGCAGCGCGTCGCCGATCTCGCGCGAGCGGTTTGATGTGAGCACCACCACCGGCGCGTGCTCGGCGCGTATCGTCCCCAGCTCGGGGATGGTGATCTGGAAATCCGACAGCACTTCCAGGAGAAAGGCCTCGAAGCCCTCGTCGGCGCGGTCGATCTCGTCGATCAGCAGCACCGCGGGTCCCTCGCGGCGGGTGATCGCGCGCAGCAGGGGGCGCTCGAGCAGGTACTCGCGACCGAAGATCAGGTCCTCGAGCTCCTCCGGCTTGCGGCCTTCGCGCTCGGCGATCTTGAGTCGCAGGAGCTGGCGCTGGTAGTTCCACTCGTACAGCGCGGTGTTGGTGTCCAGCCCTTCGTAGCACTGCAGCCGGATCAGCTCCGTCGAGAGCAGGCGCGCGAGGACTTTCGCGATCTCGGTCTTGCCGACTCCCGCCTCCCCCTCGACGAGGAGCGGCTTGCGCATCTCGCGCGCGAGGTAGACCGCGGTCGCGATCTCGGGCTCGGCAACGTAGCCGCAGCGCTCCATCGCCGCCTGCATGGAGCGGATCTGCTCGTTCACGACCTTGCCGCCTTGGAGCCCGCTCCGACAAAACGTCCGGGCTCGGCGAGGAACTTGGTCCTGCATCCGGCGCAGCAGAAATAGGTGGTCGTGCCCAGCACCTCCGCGCTGTGCCTGGCGCCGGCGACGGCTACGCTCATGCCGCACACCGGGTCGATCGCCTCGCTCGGCTGTTCACGAACCTGCGTGGTCGTCGCCTGAGCCGCCGGGCGGTTCCGGCGCTCGACGATCTGCGCCATGATGCTGACGGCGATCTCCTCGGGCGAGCGCGCGCCGATGTCCAGTCCCGCCGGAGCCGCGATCCGCTCCAGCGCCTCGCGCGAAACGCCTTTCGCGAGCAGCGCCTCGCGCAGCAGCGCGAAGCGCTTCGTGCTCGCGATGACGCCGACATAGGCGGGGGAGCGCGCGAGCACCGCCTCGACCGCCTCGATGTCGCGGTCGCCCATGGTCGCCACCAGGACGTGCGCGCCCGGCGGAATGCTCTCCGCCGCCATCGAGCGTTGCAGCCTGGCGTCGGGAAATGCGCTCTCGTCCGCGTCCGGGTCGACCACGTCGACGCGGTAGCCCATGGCGTGCGCGATGCGCGCAAGCACCCGTGCGGCGGGCGCGCTTCCGAACAGCACCAGCCGCGCCGCCGGCAGCACCGGCTCTACGTAGATTTCCACGGTACCTCCGCTTTCGCAGGTCATGGGAAGGAACACCACTCCGGGGCGGCGCCCGCCCTCGGGCTCGGGCGAGAGACTGAGCAGCCGCGGCTTGCCGTCCGCGATGGCGCGCATCGCCTCGAGCAGCACGCTCGAGCGCGTGCAGCCGCCGCCCGTCCAGCCGTGATATTCCCCGCGCTCGGTCACGAGGGCGACGTCGCCGACGTGGGCCGAGCTCGGCGGCTCGCGCCGAACGACCGTCACGATCGCAAAGCGCTCGTCGCGCTCGGCGAAGCGGGCGGCTAGTTTCAGCAGTTCCGGGCGCATGGCCGCATTGTAAGCCCCGCGCGACCGATGCTGGTAGGATAGCGGCCCGTCACGACAAAATCGCACACAACTCTGGAGGATTCATGAGTTTTTCGATCCGGTTCCTGCTGTCGCTCGTCGCGCTCTCCGCGTTCTCGAGCGGCGCTTTCGCGCAGAGCGAGCCGCTGCGCATCGGGTTTCTCACCGTGCGCACCGGGCCGCTCGCAGCCGGCGGCAAGCAGATGGAGGACGGCATCAACCTCTTCCTCAAGGAGCGCAACCACACGCTCTCCGGACGCAGGGTCGAGATCGTCTTCGCCGACACGGCGGGCCAGCCCGCGCAGGCGAAGACCAAGGCGCAGGATCTCGTCGAGCGCGACAAGGTCAACGTGCTGGTCGGGCCGCTCGCCACGTTCGAGGCGCTCGCGCTCGACGACTACGTGCTCTCGGCGAAGGTGCCGCTGCTGCCGCCGATGTCCGCGGCGCAGAACGACCTCGCGCAGCACGGAAAGAGCGACTACGTGATCCACACCTACGGCACCGCGGCGCAGGCGATGTACGCGATGGGCGACTACGCGGCGAAGAAGCTCGGCATGAAGCGCGTCGCGATGGTCGCCGACGACTTCACCTACGGCCACGAGGGGGCGGCGGGCTTCCACCGCACGTTCGAGGACGCGGGCGGCCGCATCGTGCAGAAGCTCTGGCCGCCGCTCAACGCGCCCGACTACGGCTCGTTCATCGGCCAGCTCAAGACCAACGTCGACGGCGTCTACGCCGGCTTCGCCGGCTCCAACCCGGTGCGCTTCCTGCGCGCCTACCGCGAGTACGGCATGAAGCCGATCGTGATGGGCAATCCGACGCTCACCGACGAGGGCATCCTCAAGAACATGGGCGACGAGGCGATCGGCGTGTATACGGCGAGCTGGTACACGGTCGACCGCAGCGATCCCGACAACCAGCGCTTCGTCGAGGCGATCCGCAGGGAATACAAGGTGACCCCCGGGTTCTACACCGCGGCGACGTACACCTCGGGACTGTGGATCGAAGGGGCGATGAAGCTGGTGAAGGGCAAATTCGAGGACAAGGCGGCCTGGGTGAAGGCGCTGCACAACGTCAAGCTCGAGCACAGCCCGATGGGACCGTTGCGCCTGGACGCGTACGGCAAGCCGATCCTCAACGTCTACGTGCGCAAGGTGGAGCGCCGGAACGGCGAGCTGGTGAACGTCACCGTCGCGACCTACCCGAACGTGAGCCAGTTCTGGACGTCCGATCCCAAGGCGTTCATCGCCGGGCCGCAGTACTCGCGCGATTATCCGGTGGCGAAATACCTCGAATAGGGCTGCAGACCCTTCAGACGCGCGCGAGCACCACGACTCCGGCGACGGTCAGCGCGACGCCGGCAAGCACGCGAGGCCCGAACTTCTCCTCGCGCAGGAACAGCGCCGAGAGCGCGAGCGTGAACAGCGGGT